>CAMWSZ010000203.1 GCA_947177005.1 uncultured Clostridia bacterium
GGACAGATCGGAGAGGAAATCCGCCTGACTGACTGCGCTGCTGTTGGTTGCGCCCCAGGATTCCAGGAGCGAAATAATGGCCGCCCGCATGATAATCAGGCACCTCCTCCACGGTAATATTTTTCTGGGCGGCGATGTATGCAAGGGCTTTCTCCGCGCCGCTGGCGGGCAGGCCCAGCAGCATCGTCCCAAAGGCCCGGCCGTCGATATTGCGGGTGTCCGCACCTAGAATATTAGCCTTCACGCCGCAGTCAATGGCGAGGGATGCAACGAGGGGCTGATAAGCGGTGCCGCCGTTGAAGGCGAGGCGGATGACTATGCTTCCCTTTTTGTCCCGGTTCTGCGAAAGCAGCTCATAGGGCACGCCGTCGGGATAGACCAGCCGCCGTCCGGCCTCGGTCCGGGGGTGCGAAAAGACCTCCTCTACCGAACCGCTTTCGGCCAGATGTCCATGGTCCAGAATCGCCACCCGGGAGCAAATTTCCTCAATCACCTTCATCTCGTGGGTGATGACCACCACCGTGATGCCCAGCCGCCGGTTGATGTCCTGAATCAGCCGCAGGATAGCGCGGGTCGTTTTTGGGTCCAGCGCGCTGGTGGCCTCGTCGCACAGCAGGACCTTCGGGTTGGTGGCCAAGGTGCGGGCAATGGCCACCCGCTGCTTCTGACCGCCCGAGAGCTGTGCCGGATAGGCCCTTGCCCGTGCGCTCAGATCGACAATCTCCAGCAGCTCCTTTGCCCTGCTGGCCGCCTCTTTTTTCGGCGTACCGGCGATTTCCATGGGAAAGCAGATGTTGTCAATGGCGGTGCGCTGCATGAGCAGGTTAAAGCCCTGAAAGATCATGCCAATGGACTGACGGGCTTTTCTCAGCTCCGCGGCGGACAGTGCCGTCATGTCCTGTCCGTCCACCACCACCCGGCCTTCTGTCGGGCGCTCCAGCAGGTTGATACAGCGGACCAACGTGCTTTTGCCCGCGCCGCTGAGCCCGATGACGCCGAAAATCTCTCCGGCCTGCACATCAATATTAATATGCTCCAGTGCGGCGACTTCATTCTCACCGCCGCCAAACCGTTTCGAGACATCAATCAATTGGATAATTGGATCAGCCATAAAAAACCTCCTCACACGGCGCAAAAAAACGCCGTCCCTGACACAGACATCAAGGACAGCGCAGCAATCGCACCGTGGTACCACCTTGCTTCACCGCGGCCTCACGGCAGCGGTCTCATAGGGTACAGGCATACCCAGAACGCGGTAACGGGCGTACCCGCCGCAGCCTGAAGCAAATCCGCTCTCGGTGCGGGGCTCCGGAACCATGTTCAGCGAATCTTTTCGCGCCTGTTCCCACCCTCCAGGCTCTCTGCCGCGTAATATGAACCGCTTACTCTTTCCTTCACAGCCGCTGCATCATTGATTTGCGGATAGTATACGATAATTTTCCCACCAAGTCAACAGGTAAATTGCTGCAAATAACGGTCCCGGACAGCGAATCGTCCGGCAAGAGTGTACAAAAACGCAGGACAGGCGCGGTGCATACACACCGCGCCCGCCTTGCAAAAAGAGAGAGAAAAGAGAGGAAAAAATGTCTCGGAATCTGGTTTAAGCCGCGCCCCGGCCGCCGAAGCCGTAGCCGTTGAAGAACTGGTCAAAGAATTCGTCCATATCTCCATAGTAGTAGTCGGAATTGCCGCTGCCGGGCTGCTGGTTGTTCTGCTCGGACTGCTGATTTTGCTGGTTCTGGGAATCGTACTCAACGGGTTTTTCGGTGGTGCTGCCGAAGGTGATGTCGGTGGTGTGTACCTGACCGCCGCGGACATAGGTAATAGTAGCGGTATCTCCAGCTTTATAGCTCTTGCTGCCCAAAATAGAGGTAATATCGCTGTTGGTGGTAATCGTGGTGGTGCCGACCATTGTGATGACGTCGCCTGCCTGCAAACCGGCCTTATCAGCGGGACCGCCGCTGACAACCTCCGTGAGATAGCCGCCGGAACGGACGCCGCTTTCCGGATAATTGGCCGCGTTGGCAACGGAGATGCCCATATAAGCGTGGGAGGTAACCTGACCGTTGGTCATGATATCCTGAATCATAGCCAGCACGTCGTCCAGCGGGATAGCGAAGCCCAGGCCCTCAATGCTGGCGGCGCTGGATCTGCTGTCGCTGCTGTACTTGGCGGAAACGATGCCTACCACTTCCCCGTAGCTGTTGAACAGGGGACCGCCGGAGTTGCCGGAGTTGACGGCTACGGAAACCTGAATCATATTAAACGGGGTGCCGTCCAGATTGATCTCGCGGTTCAGGCAGGAAACGATGCCCTCCGACATGGAGAAGGTGAGTTCTCCAAGCGGGTTGCCGATGGTTACGACGTCGTCCCCCACCTGCAAGCTGGAGGAAGTACCCAGCGTAACGGGCTTCAGCTCCGTATCGCCCGGATCGACCTTGATGACGGCGATATCATAGTCCTTGTCGCCGCCGATGATCTGCGCGGGATAGGATTTTCCGTCGTTCAGGGTGACGGACACATTCTCGCCGCCCTCAATGACGTGGTAATTGGTGACGATATAGCCGTCCTTTGTGATAATGAAACCGCTGCCGGAGCTGGCGTTCTGCACCGCCTGTCCGAAGAAGTTGTAGCCCACGGATGCGGTTACGTTGATGCTGACGCAGCTGTTGACATTGGCGCTGTAGATCTCAGGGAAGGTCAGCTTTTGGGACCCGGTGATATTAACGGTTTTCACCTCCGCAACGCCTCTGTCCACCATTTGGATCTGTGTCTCGTCTTTCTGACCGGACCGCCAGTCCTGCACCAGCCAGCCGGCCCCGAAGGACATACCCAGCAGCAGTGCCGCACAAAGGACACCTGCCACAATTCTCCTGCCTGTTTTTTTTGGTTTTTTCGGCTCCACCGGCTCCAGCATGGGAATCGGCTCACTGTAATCGGGGCGGTAGCGGTAATGGTACTCATAGCTGCTTCTATCGTTATCATCGTTATACATGAAAAATAGCCTCCTTAATTTGTATGGCCTTTGTTGTTGTTGAGGATAGAATACAGCGGATTTATGACAAGATTATGAAGAAATTTTGCAGAGTTTATAAACATTCGCTGAATTGAAGCTGAAAGTTTCGCTACAGTTCATCCTTCTGGGATTTTTCCCGGACATACTTCTGTTTTGTCCGAATTTCCTCCAGCGCGGAACAGATTCCGTCTGAGAAAAGCTGTCCGTCCGGTATAACGATCTTATGTGTACAGCATACATCCGCTGCAAGCCGCTGGGGGACAACCGCAAAATCTGCCGCGTTCAGCATGGTCACATCAAATTCGCTGTCGCCTGCCGCAATGGCGGTTCCGGTCCGAAACTGTTCCTGAAAGCGCGTCAGAGCGGCCCCTTTGTGGATACTTCTGGGGATACAGTAGACTTTTGTCCTGTCATACCGGACTGTCACAAGCGCGCCGTCCAAGCCGCTGCGGAGGAGCTGTGCAGCGGCTTCTGGATTTCCGATCTTGGCATAGGTCATCAGGTGCAGCGGCGTATGGATATGTTCCGCCGTTACCATTCTGCCAAGCAAACCGGCGGCCCGTTCCGCCTCCTCCAGCTCCCGTCCGGCACGCCGCCGCGTTTCAGCCAGCCACGGACCGTCCGGACAGCCGTCCTTCAGCAGGACGCCGCCGTTGCATACCAGCGCATACCGGCAGGGCAGCAGGTCCCGAAAAATAAAGATCCGGCCGTATTGTTCCGGCGACCGCGTCGTGACCGGTATCAGCCGCAGCCAGGACGCCGCCTCCCGCAGCCAGTCCAGCGTCCGGCGGGTCATATAGCTCTGCTCCCTGCCGTGGAGGTATTCCACCACGGTTTTCTCCTCTGCAATCTCTACGCGGTGGGAATAGAGCAGTGTATGGTCCAAATCGGAAAAAAAGGCCGTCATGCACCTTTCCCCCTTCAGGTATCCGCAAGCTTCCGGATTAATCCGCAGGCGCGGTAGCGCCGGAGCGGGTATTCCACAACCTCTACCTGTTTTTCCCGAGCCAACTGGAAGATATGTCCCAGATGTTCCCCGTCGTCCAGACTGCGGACCAGTATTTTCCACGGGACACGCCGGAGCAGTACGCGGGTAGCCTCGCCGGTGCCCGGCTTGACCAGATTGACGTCGTTAATCCCGAACGTATGACAGATTTCCCGGACCTCCTCCAGACCCGCGCCCCATTTTTCCGGCGATGCAGTATTGCACTGTTCAGGCTTCCGGAACCTGTCCGCGATTTCCTTAATAAACTGATAGGTCAGGTCCTTGTCCCGGAGGTTTTCGTAAAAAACCGTGCCGTGGAAGTCGTCCGCGCCGATGATGTCCCCGCGCAGGAAAGTACGGCTCAACAGTCCGGAAACGGTGGAGTTGAGACAGGAGCTGGCAATCAGAAAATCGTCCCGCGTTCCGTATTTCTCCGCGGCGCACGCCGGGTCCGACAGTACCGCCAGTCCCGGAGACACGCCGGGATAGTCCCGCATAGCCTCGCGCAGTTGGGACTGAATCGCACCCTTACCGGTCCAGCCGTCCACAAATTGCAGGTCTGCTGGTTTGTGGCGGGCTAAAATGTAGGACATAGCATTTTTGTCGATTCCTCTCCCGCGGATAATGGATATGGTATAGTGGGGCAGGTCCGCCCCGTGGAACTGCCGCAGAAAGCGGCGGATTAAAATGCCTGCCGGTGTGCCCGCACGGGCCAGCGATACCAGTACGCCCTCCGGTCCTTTCTCTGCCCAGATCTGTTCTGCTGCCTGCGCCACGGCGTCCGCCGTCATCTGTCCATAGCGGCGCAGGGCGGTATGATAGGTACGCAGATATTGTTCCGTCGGCTCGTACTCCACCGGCAGCATCTCCGAATAGTGGACCCCGCTTTGAATCAGCCGTTCCCGTTCCGGCGTACTCAGGGGCGTCACCAGACCGGAAATGTCCTTTAACAGTATAGTGACATCCTCCGGGCGGTATGTGCTAAACATGTTCCCCTCCGTACAGTATGACCGGCTGCATTCCGTGGCGTCCGCAGGCCGCCGCCAGATCCCGGGCCCCGGCATCGGTTTCCGGCCCGGCGTCCGTCAGCACGATGACCGTATCATAGTGTTTCAAATTATAGATGTAGGTATCCCGTTCCGGTTCGTAGAAACTCCGGATACAATAACCGTTTGTAATGGGATACCCCTCGCTGTGACTGACCGCAATCGGGCTGCGGGTCGTGGCGTGGACCGACACGGGACCGGGTATGACCGCCTCAATCGCCTGTCCCAGCTTCAGGGCGGGATACATACACTCCTCCGTCCCCAGCACCAGGACGCTGCCGTGCAGGCGGTTCCGGATCTGAGCCAGCGCGGCGTCAACTGCCGCCGCACACTCCCGCAGATATTGACCGATTGGCATTCCGGCGCGGGGATTGGGGATTGCACGGTCCAGACAGCAGCACTGAAAGCTTCCCGGCACAGCACCCCGACAGTCCTCTGGCTCCAGCACCGCGTACTTCATGACCTCCTCCGTATAATCCCTTTCCGGAATGCGCAGAAGCCATTCACATGCGACGCCTTTGTCCAGCAGGACGGACAGATCCGGCATCCGGTTAATCAGGGAGGCGGCGGTCATCTGTTTCCCCTCCAATCCCGGAAACTGCCGCCGCATCTGTGACACGATATTGCACATGGTCCGGCCGGTAGACAGTTCGTCCTCCACGAAAAGGATATGCAGGGACTCCAGATTTTCCAGCGGATTTCCGCACAGCTTCTGCTCTGTGGCATGACTGTGTTCTTCCCGAAAGCAGACCCAGTTTTCCACTCCTTTTACCGTCTCGCGGGTGGTGTGTACATACACGCGGTCCTCCGGAAAGCAGCTTGCCACCGCGGCCCCCACTGCTGTAGCCGTCTCCGCAAAGCCGGTAATGAGCTGCGTCTCCGGATATTTTTCCTCCAGACGGCGTCCAAACGTCTCGATCATCTCCAGCGCCGAGCCCGGGCTGACCGGCAGATG
>CAMWSZ010000204.1 GCA_947177005.1 uncultured Clostridia bacterium
ACGGACAAGATGCCTATCTGATTTTGTACCACGCTTTTACAGAACTCTACATGGTTTTAGACATGAACCGCCATCAGTTGGTGCTGCTTACTGTCGTTTTGACGCTTGCGGCAGCAGCGCTGGCCGCCTTTCTGTCTAAACGCTTTACCGGACCGATTCTGGCAATCAAAAAAACGGTGGACCTGTTGGCTTTGGGCAGATTGACAGCCGTCACTGGGTTGAACCGCAATGACGAGATTGGTCAACTGGCCAATTCCGTAGAGATATTGGGGCAAGCCCTCCAGCGTGTGGACGTGCTGCGGAAAGAAGTTATTGCCAATGTATCCCATGAACTGCGCTCACCGTTGTCGCTCATCTGCGGCTATGCGGAGCTGGTGCGGGATATTACATGGAAGGATGATACACAACGCACAGAGAATCTGGATCTTATCATTAGTGAAGCCAACCGTATGAGCGAGATGGTCCGCGATATTTTGGACTACTCACAAATTCAATCAGGTTATCTGCAATTAAAGAAAGACCAGTATGATCTATGCAAAATTGTTGAGGTGGAGACAACCCACTGTGAGCAGGCTGCACAGGATAACCACCTTATTTTGCAGATGGAACATCCGGGAAAAGAATTGATGGTGCAGGTAGACGCATTGAAAATCAGTTAAGTGATACGAAATCTATTGTACAATGCAATCAATCACACACAGGATGGCACCACTATTACTGTATCTGTCCAGGATACCGTGGAGGGATATCGGGTGTCGGTAATCAATCCAGGCGAGGCCATTCCAAAGGAAGAAAGGGCTGTGATCTGGGAGCGGTATCAGCGCAGTCAGCACCAGGGCGGACGGCGGCAGGGAACTGGTATCGGTTTGTCCATTGTGAAAACGATTTTAGATGCCCACGGTATGACCTATGGTGTGGACTGCAAGGATGGACTGACCTGTTTCTGGTTTTGTTGCTTTAAGGCAGACATATAAATCTGCAGCGCAGAGAAAAAGAAAGGAGTGGTGTACTATGATAGAGAAACAAACATCGGACAGGAAGCTCTCCAGTGAACTCACTTCCCCAATGGTGAATCCTGATGATTGATATTCTGCGGCGCGAGGGAATCTACCTCTGATATTATTTCAGTCTCCAGCTGGAGCAGATTTTTGGCTACTGGGTGCTGGGAATGGTGCTTGGCTCTGCGATCTCAGTTTTTGCGAAAGACCGAATCCACAGCCTGTTCCGCTCCATGCGTGGGAAACGATTGGGCCTGTTGGGGATCGTTGCTGCCAGTGCGCTGGGAATTGCTTCACCGCTGTGTATGTATGGCACCATTCCTCTGGCGGCATCCTTTTCCGAAAGCGGAATGGAGGATGATTGGCTGGCAGCATTTATGATGAGTTCCATTCTGCTCAATCCACAGCTGATCCTTTACAGTATGGCGTTAGGCCCCGCAGCGCTGGTTATCCGCATATTGTCCAGTTTCCTCTGCGGTATTGCCGCCGGGCTTTTGATACGGGGATTCTACTGCAAGAAAGAATTTTTCAATTTTAACGGTTTTTCCGAACCGCATAGTCGGGACACCGACCCCAATATTATGATGCGGTTTCTCAAAAATCTGGGACGGAATATTCGGGCTACCGGTCCCATGTTCTTACTGGGTGTGGTACTGTCCGCTCTGTTCCAGCGGTATGTACCGGCAGAGCTGGTGGCGGACCTGTTTGGGAACAACCGGGGTTTTGGTGTTTTGATGGCGGCAACGATTGGCGTACCGCTCTACGCCTGCGGCGGCGGCACGATTCCATTACTGCAGGCGTGGCTCATGGATGGAATGAGCATGGGTAGCGCGGCGGCGTTTATGATTACCGGTCCAGCTACAAAGATCACCAATCTCGGTGCGGTGAAAATCGTGCTGGGCGCGAAGCGGTTCGCATTGTATTGGGCGTTCACGATTGCATTTGCACTGCTGACCGGATGGATCGTTGATTTTTCTATATAACGATTGGAGCCTATATGAAAAGAAAAATAGCACTGAGTATCGTGTTGACGATCCTCTTAGGGGTGACCGGATGTGGCAGGCAAAAAGATGATGGGATCGTGCGCACGGAGTGGTCCCACACCTATGATGGCTATCCCGTAGTTTACGTTGCCCACAATGTTTCTGCTGGCGGACTTTTGTCTGCTTACGAATCGTTGGAGGCTTCCTTTGATGGAACTGCCGCCATTAAACTGTCCGAGACAGACACAGACAAGGACTTTTCATGGTCGGATCTGGTCGTGGAACTGTCTGAATCGCTGGATGAGCCTGTCGTTGTGGAGTCGCCTTCCTCTGTGGATTTTTCTGATTACGGCTGCACCATCGTTTTGTCACATTTCAGAAGTCATGACGCAGCCGGTTTTAATGGAGCGGTGAAACAAACAGCAATCATTTCCGCAAAATCGGAGACAGCCAGCCGCCTGTCCGCCGGTTCGTGCAATCTGAAGATACTAGCGGAAAGTGGAAAACGAACCGTAGACAGCCTTGAGGGACACATTCTTTATATCAACGTAATGGATCGCGCAACGATAGAAAGTGCAGGGGTTGTTCTCCCAGAATCCAATACATACAACATCGCTATTCTGGCATCTTATGACCCTGTAGCATTGGATCAGGCTTGCATTGATATTCTCACCATTTTAAGAGAGAGTACACCACTTCTTTCTCACATCGCAGCTTGCGACGGACTATACACCCTGACCTATGGGGAACAGATTGGCTTGGGCAGCCGTACCTATGCCCTAATGATCTTGGAAAATTGAGTATAAGAAAATTGGAGGATACTGTAATGAAATACATGAAACGAACATTGTTCAGTCTGCTGGCGGTTATTCTTCTATGCTGTGCCTGTTCCGGTACCAGCACACAAAGACCCTCTGCAGACGCAGCCAGCACCAGCACGATGCTTGCGGCGCCGATGGCACAGCAGACCAGTATTTCAGGCTTTACCGATGTGGCGCCGGGAGCGTGGTATGCGGAGGCGGCAAATTGGTGCAAAGCGCAAGGCATCTTGCTGGGCGATACCTTTTCCCCTGATACGGCTATGACCCGCGCCACAGTTGCGGAGGCCCTGTACCGGGCGGAAGGAACCCCGGTCGTTTCCGACAGTGCTTCGTTTTCTGACATAGAGGCCGGGAGCATCTATGCCAATGCCGCCGCTTGGACATCGAAAAATGGCGTGATGTCCGGCTATGGCGGCGGTATTTTCGGAGCGAATGACCCGGTAACGCGGGAACAGATGGCCACGATCCTCTGGCGGTATGCCGGAAGCCCCGCCGCTGACGGTGGACAGGATTTTACGGATGAGGCCAGTATCGTCAGCTATGCGCAGGCAGCTGTGGATTGGGCCAGGGTCAATGGTGTGATCGAAGGTAAAACTGGCAACCGGTTTGACCCCAAAGGAAGCCTTACCCGCGCTCAAACCGCAGCGATCCTCTACCGCTATCTGACAGGAGCGAACAGCAGCACCCCCGCGCAAACCCCTGACAGCAATACAGATGTCCCGGTTGTATATATGACAACCGACATCTCATCTGACGGCCTGATAGCAATTTATGAGTCTCTGAACTGGACGCCCGGTGACCATGTGGCGGTCAAGCTATCCACCGGCGAACCGGGCAGCAACTACCTGCGTACTGACCTGATCGGGGAACTTGTCCAATCCCTGGAGAATCCGACTATTGTGGAGTGCAACACAGCTTATGGCGGCTCCCGCGCTAATACCGCTATGCACTATCAGGTGGCGGCAGATCACGGCTATACCTCGATTGCTGATGTGGATATTATGGATGAGGACGGCTCCATGACCCTGCCAGTGACAAGCGGTACGAATCTGACCGAAAACTATGTCGGTTCCCATTTTGCCAATTATGATTCCTTCCTGGTACTGTCACATTTCAAAGGTCATGCGATGGCTGGTTTCGGCGGAGCGATCAAGAATATCTCCATCGGAATCGCGTCTTCCCGCGGCAAGAGCCATATCCACAGCGGCGGCACAGGCGGCAGTATGTGGGGCGGCGATCAGGACGCATTTTTAGAGTCTATGGCAGAAGCTGGTAAGTCTGTGGTAGAAGCGCTGGATGGGAAACTTGTGTATATCAATGTGATGAACCGCCTGAGTGTGGACTGTGACTGTGATGGAAGTCCTTCCGAGCCGGATATGCACGATATCGGTATTCTAGCCTCCTATGACCCGGTGGCGGTAGATCAGGCGTGTGTTGATCTGGTATACGCGGCAGAGGACGGCGCATCTCTCGTCAGCCGGATGGAATCCCGGAACGGTCTGCACACGTTGGAACACGCTGCGGAGATCGGACTGGGCAGCAGGACATATGAACTGGTGAGTCTGGATCATTGACAGATGAAAAACACAATTTGTGGATAGATCAGAAAGCTGGAAGACGTTGAAATCCTCAATGTCTTCCAGTTTTGCACTATCTGCTGTTCCAGTGAAACAATGATCCGCCAGCAAAGTCAGGCCGTAATTCCTGCCTTGAAATTCTAAAAATTTGCTGATTTTCTCACACTTTTCTCACATTTTTCTCACAACTTTCTGTTATACTTCCAACGTATTTCAATCAGTGGGCAGTGAATCAGAAAAACTGTTCTGGAACTCATACAGCAGTTTACTACTAGCAAAATAAACAAGGAGGGATTCAAAAATAGCTGTTTGGATACTATGCCCGGTATGTGGAAATAAAACCCGCGATAAAATCAGGCAGGATACAGTTTTGATAAATTATCCATTGTACTGTCCTAAATGTAAGAGAGAGCCTGATAAAAGTCTCAAAATTAAACGTAACAGTCATCATAGAGCCAGACGCAGAGACGCAGAGCCGATGAACTTGTGAGTTTTCTCACAGTGCATCGGCTCTTTTCTTATATGCCAACTCTCCGTGAGAAATAGCGACCAATCAGATTATGTCAGATAGGTGCGCACACCAGAGAAAAAAACGGTGTTTTGTCGTGCCTGTTTGCTATGCCCATAAATAGCACTCCCCCAAACGCTGTTCGCGTTAGGGGGGAATTTTATGTGCTGGTGGCATTGGAAAATCATTGGATTGTCAAGTATACATAAAACAGTAGCATATATCTTGCCTGAATCCAGCGCATATGACCTGTTAAAAAAATTCTTATCTCCGCATATGTCCCTTATACCTTCAATGTAGCTATTATATATCCCTTCGAGAGAACTGTATCTTCCGAAAAGATGCAGTCTTTTGAAGGGAATTTTTTATTCCTTTTTACAAAGCTACAAAAACCAGCCTCCAGTGTCGGCTGTCATTCCCCGCCTGATCTCCAATCACAGAACCCCAAAAAATCTGATGATAGGAGATCATATAAATGAATTACGACATGAAACAAAGCGGCGAACGCATCCGGCAGCTCCGCATTCAAAGCGGCTGTACACAGGAAGAGCTTGCGAAAGAAATGAACATTGACCGAAGCCTGTTGAGCCATGTTGAGGCGGGCAAACGAGGCTGTTCGGTGGATTTGTTCGTCCGACTCTCCCAGTATTTTAACGTATCACTGGATCTGCTCATTTTGGGCAAGGACCAGCCCATGCAGGACCAGAAGCGGCTGAAAACGGACATCTCAAAGCTGATTGACCGGCTGGAGGAATTTAAGAGGAAGCTGTGAGGGAACGTGACTATTTGTCACGCGAATGTGACTAAAACACTCTAAAAAAAGTCTGTCCGCATCTCTATAATAAGAGTACAGCCAACAGGCTGTTCTACCTTGACAAGTTCATACCAGCAGAGCGGAAACCACCTGAACAGACGAGCGCCGCCCGCAGTGCGCGCCGAGACCGGCAGGAGGGGAACCAATCGTGAAACAGTTCTCCTCCTGCTACAGCGATTCAGCCTATGTCGGGACAGCTTTGGCAAGCTGCCCAGTGATGACCCTGTCCAGGTACATAATGAGACACCATG
>CAMWSZ010000205.1 GCA_947177005.1 uncultured Clostridia bacterium
CCATTGCTTCCTGCTACATCGGCGGCGCGGCGACCTCCGGCGGTGTCGGCACCGTGATCGGCGCTGTGGTCGGCGCGTTCATCATGGGCATCCTGAACAACGGCATGTCCCTGGCTGGTTTCGACACCAACATCCAAAAAATCGTCAAGGGCGCGGTGCTGCTGGGCGCTGTGACCGTGGATCTGCTCTCCAAGAGAAGAAAGGGCTGACAGCATGTCCAAGCAGTCACAGGCAACCCTGCTTCTGCGCCTGATGGGAGGCGGATACCTCCTCTATTTGGGAATCAGTGTCCTGCTGGACGGGACGGCAAGTCTCCCAGTGGCAGCAGGAGCGGCCGTATTTATCCTAGCAGGCGCGGTGCTGCTGGGCGTTACCCTTCCGGCGGTCCTCCGGCAGATCAAAGGTCCGGAGGACCCCGGCAGGGAAGAATAGGAAAGGGAAAAGAAACAATGATGAAAACAACACTTGGAATCGAATTAGGTTCCACCCGTATCAAGGCCGTCGCAGTTGGCAGCGGCTTCCGGCCCGTCTCCTCCGGGGACTATACCTGGGCCTCCCGCTGCGAAAACGGCGTGTGGACGTACCCCCTGGAAGAGGCGTGGACCGGCCTGAAAACGGCATTGTCCAAAGTAGATGACCGGGAGAACATCGCCGCCGCCGGCGTGTCCGCCATGATGCACGGCTATCTGGCCTTTGATCAGGATTGGAATCTGCTGGTTCCCTTCCGCACCTGGCAGAACACCATGACCAGCGCCGCGGCGGCGGAACTGACGGAGCTGTTCGGCTTCAATATTCCCCAGAGATGGTCCGTCGCGCATCTGTATCAGGCAATCCTGAACGGGGAGGAGCATGTCCAACGCATCGCCCATTTGACTACTCTTGCAGGCTATATCCACTATATGCTCACCGGCGTCAACGCCGTAGGGGTCGGCGAGGCCAGCGGCATGTTCCCCATCGACAGCGCCAAACGGGACTACGATGAGGCCATGACGGCCAAATTTAACAGTCTCATTGCCCCGAAAAACCTGCCCTGGAGGCTGGAGGACCTTCTTCCCAAAGTTCTGTCAGCCGGGGAGGACGCGGGCAGGCTGACCGAGGCCGGTTCCGCCCTGCTGGACGGCCTGCTGTCACCCGGAATCCCCTTCGCTCCCGCCGAGGGCGACGCGGGGACCGGTATGACCGCTACCAACGCCGTGGCTCCCCGGACGGGCAACGTATCCGCCGGAACGTCTATCTTCTCTATGGTGGTGCTGGAGCGGCCGCTCAAGAAGGTCTACGAGGAGATTGATCTGGTCACTACCCCCACCGGGGCCCCTGTGGCAATGGTCCACTGCAACAACTGCACCAACGACACCAACGCATGGGTGAAGATTTTAGAAGAGACGGCGAAGCTGTTCGGGGCGGAGTTCCACATTGATGAGCTGTACGCCAAGCTCTACAAAAGAAGCCTGGAGGGCGATCTGGACTGCGGCGGCGTGATGGTCTGCAACTATCTGGCCGGGGAGGGCGTCACCCATATGGACGCCGGACGCCCCCTGGTAGTCCGCATCCCGGAGGCCAGGTTCACTCTGGCAAACTTCTTCCGGTCCCAGCTTTACTCCACGATGGCTACCCTGAAAATCGGTATGGACATCCTGGCAGAGGAGGGCGTCGCCATTGATTCCCTCACCGGCCACGGCGGACTGTTCAAGACTCCCGGCGTGGGCCAGAGCTACATGGCCGCCGCCTGCAACGCTCCCGTCACCTGTATGGAGACCGCCGGAGAGGGCGGGCCTTACGGGATGGCCCTGCTGGCTGCCTATATGCAGGACAAGGGCGAGGGGGAGAGCCTGGAGGACTATCTGTCCGGCAAAGTATTTTCCGGCGCGTCCGGCTCCACCGTCCGGCCTGACCCCGCTGCTGTGGACGGTTTCAACAAATACATTCAGCGGTACAAGGCCCTGTTGGAGGTAGAGAAGGCCGCTGTAGAAAACCTGTAAGGAGGAACATTTTTTATGAACTACTCATTCTGGCTTGTAGTGGGCAGTCAGTTTCTGTACGGCCCCGAGGTGTTGGACACGGTGGCGGCCCGGGCGGCGGAGATGGCGGAGAAGCTCAGCAAGATCCTTCCCTATCCCCTGGTCTACAAGGTGACGGCCAAGACCAACAGAGAGATCGCGGACGTAGTGAAAGAGGCCAACTACGACGATACCTGTGCGGGCATCATTACCTGGTGCCACACCTTTTCCCCCAGCAAGATGTGGATCAATGGCTTTGCGGACCTCCAGAAACCCTACTGCCACTTTGCGACGCAGTATAACAAAGAAATCCCCAACGAGGAGATCGATATGGACTTCATGAACCTCAACCAGGCCGCGCACGGCGACCGGGAACACGGTTTCATCGCCGCCCGCCTGCGGATGCCGCGGAAGATCATCGCCGGGTACTGGCAGGACGAGAAAGTCCAGAAGCGTATCGGCGACTGGATGAAGGCCGCTGTAGGCGCGGCTGTGTCCAAGGGCATGAAGGTCATGCGTTTCGGGGACAACATGCGGGAAGTGGCCGTCACCGAGGGCGACAAGGTGGAAGTACAGGCCAAGCTGGGCTGGCAGGTGAACACCTGGGCCGTAGGCGACCTGGTGAAGGAGATGAACGCCGTCACCGAGGCGGAAATCGATGCCCTGATGGCAGAGTATCAGGCCAAGTACGATATCGCTACCGATAAACTCGACCATGTACGGTATCAAGCCCGTGAAGAGATTGCCATGAAGAAGCTGCTGGACGCCGAGGGCTGCAAGGCATACACGAACACCTTCCAGGACCTGTACGGCATGGAGCAGCTGCCCGGTCTGGCCTCCCAGCACCTGCTGAGCCAAGGCTACGGCTACGGCGGCGAGGGCGACTGGAAGGTATCTGCCATGACCGCCATCATGAAAGCTATGGGCGAAAACGGCAACGGATGCTCTCTGTTTATGGAGGATTATACCTACCATTTGGCTGAGGGGCAGGAGTACAGTTTGGGCGCGCATATGCTGGAGGTCTGCCCCTGCTGCGCCGCCGGGAAGCCTCGAATCGAGACGCATCATCTGGGCATCGGCATGAACGAGAGGGACCCCGCCCGTTTGGTGTTCGAGGGCAAGGAGGGCGACGCAATCGTAGTCAGCCTGATCGACATGGGCGGCCGTCTGCGGCTCATCTGCCAGGACATCCACTGCGTCAAGCCCATCATGCCCATGCCCAATCTGCCGGTTGCGCGGGTCATGTGGCAGGCTGAACCAAGCCTGACTACCGGTGTGGAGTGCTGGATCACCGCTGGCGGCGCACACCATACGGTCCTCAGCTATGACGTGACGGCGGAGCAGATGAAGGATTGGTGTACCATGATGGACATTGAGTTTGTCCACATCACCAAGGATACCACGGTAGAGAGTCTGGAGCACGACCTGTTCCTGTCTGATCTGGCCTGGAAGCTGAAGTAAAACGCCCTGCACGGCGAAAAGAGGTAGCGATATGTTAGAAGAATTGAAGCAAAACGTTTTAAAGGCCAACCTCCTGCTGCCCCAATATGGACTGGTGACTTTCACCTGGGGCAATGTCTCCGGCATCGACCGGGACAAGGGAATGGTTGTCATCAAGCCCTCCGGGGTGGAGTATGACGGCATGACCGCTGAGGATATGGTGGTTATCAGTCTGGAAACCGGCGAGCGGGTGGAGGGCAGGTGGAAGCCCTCCAGCGATACCAAGACCCATCTGGAATTGTACAAAGCGTTCCAGGAACTGGGCGGCATTGTCCACACCCACAGCCCCCACGCCGTGGCCTGGGCGCAGGCCGGGGAAGAGATCCCCTGCTTCGGCACCACCCACGCCGACTACTTCTACGGTTCCATTCCCTGCGCCCGTCACCTGACCCAGGCTGAGTTGGAGGAGGACTACGAGAAAAATACCGGTGTCGTGATCGTCGATACCTTCCGTGAGCGGGATCTCAAGCCCGCCGCCGTCCCGGGCGTGATTTGCGCCAGCCACGGTCCCTTTACCTGGGGGAAGGACGCAGGCCAGGCGGTGTATCACGCAGTGGTGCTGGAGGAAGTGGCTAAAATGGCCATTCTTACCCGTCAGGTCCAGCCCGGCGCGGTCCCCGCCCCTCAGCGCGTTCAGGATAAACACTATTTCCGCAAGCACGGCCCCGGCGCCTATTACGGCCAGGGATAAGAGGAAAACCAATATGACGCCATTGGAAGAGAAAAACCTGAAGATCACCGCCTGCAAAGCCGCTGGGTGAGGAGCTTGTACTGAAAGCAGCCATGAAGTGCGGAAAGATCGTTGCCCGCGAGGAGCACTCCATCATAGGCGGTGTGTGCTGTCATTGCCGCGCATGGCCTGCCCTGTTCGCCGGGGGTGAACGGCGAGTTCGGTTACTCCGGTCCCGCCGGGGCGTTGCTGGAATAGTTCGGACTATCCGCAAAGCATATTGTGGAAACTACTAATGACTCCTGCGGCAAATAAATTTTGAACCAGACATGATTTTTGAGCAGTCCTATCAAAAATCATGTCTGGTGTCTGTTTGGCTCTTTTACAGATGATGGAATTCCAAGTTGTTTACTCAATATTCAATGTTACAGCATAGCAAAAGTTGAGAAAGCATCATAGACCCTCGCGTACTTACGTTGCGGATACTCTTGCGCCGCTATGGTGTTTTGACCGAATGCACTATGGGCTATCAGCTGAAAATGTTATATTGAGATTAGTTCCTTATCACTATTAAGCCAACGCCCTGCTGCGTTCTACGCTGATTGTCTGTGCTCACTCTGCGGTTAAGGTTAAAAACTCTTATTTTTATGCACAATTCCAGCGGATCAGTGCTCATCGGGGCAAAAAACGCGCTTATGTTGCGGTGGCCCATTCCATGTTGATCGCAATCTATCATATGCTAAAAGACGGCTCTCACTTCCAAGACCTGGAGGCAGAAGCTTTGGGCTGGCAATCACCTATCCCCTCGGTTGAGCAGCCTGCCTGATTAGAAAATCTTCATCCCATTACTTTGGGGGTAAGGGGGGACTATGCCCTTTTCCATCTTCCATGATGTTTTCGATCTTGAATCCGTCGATGAATGGTATCAGAGCATCTGGTATGCAGAGACTTCCGTTCAGGAAAAAATCGACGGTCTGACGGTTGCTTTAGAATACCGCAATGGCATTCTCTATCAGGGAGCAACACGCGGCGATGGAGTGACCGGCGAGGATGTGACGGAAAATGCAAAGGCTGTTTCCGGGATACCGCAAAAGCTGGATATTCCTAAAAAAGCGAACGTCCCGGCGAAAAACAGGCTCTTTGTCCGCGCCGAAGTCTATATGCCTGTTGCAGCATTTGAACGAGTTAATGCGGAAATGCAGGCGGCAGGGAGGAATTTCTATGCCAATTCCCGCAACAGTGCCGCCGGAAGTCTCCGTGTAAAAGATCCCAGGATTGCCGCAGAGAGAGGACTTGCGGCGATCAGTTTTGCGGTTCTGTACAGCGAGGGGTGGGAGAACTGCAATACCAGCGTTCTGCCAAAGCCTGGAGTATCTGAAACCGGCGATCTTGCGCTGCTGACAGCTTTGGGATTCAATGCCGTATATCCCTGCAAAACTTTGGATGAAATCCGTACTGCCATCGCAAAAATCGGTGAGCATAGAAACGAACTTTCTTACTGGATTGACGGCGCAGGTGTCAAGACGGATGATGCGGTTTTACAGGCCAGCATCGGCAGCACGGCAAAATATCCCAAACATGCTGTGGCGTATAAGTATCCTGCTGATAAGAAGGAGACAGCTATATTGGATATTGAACTTCAAACTGGACGGACAGGGGTCCTTATTATCTGGAAGTATTTCCACACATCCGAGTCCCTGGGGACATACAACGAATGGAAAGCCTTGGGAATCAACACCAGGTCCTTGAATTTTGGGAAAACCGGCGGAGTATTATCCGG
>CAMWSZ010000206.1 GCA_947177005.1 uncultured Clostridia bacterium
GGAGTGATAGATGAAGTGTGGTATTCAATATTAAGGGATGAATATCAGAATTAAATCGGCCAGTCCGCTCTTCACCGTGATGTTAAAGAAGACAGGTTCTCGGAATCAGATGATTCCGGGAACCTGTTTTGTCTTGGATAAATTTATTTGATTATCTCATCCAGAGTCAGAATTTCAAAACCGTCCTTTTTGCCTTTCAGCTTGATCGTATCGCCAAGAGACGTTGTACGAATCCGGCCCTCCAAGGCGTCTGCGACCGCACGGGAGATATAAATCGTACTGCCCGGCGCGTTGGCCTCCAGCCGTGCGGAGGTGTTCACCGTGTCACCAATAGCGGTGTAGTCCATGCGCTGGGGCGAACCGATATTGCCCACAACCGCTTCGCCGACATGCACACCGATGCCGAAAGAGACCGTCCGGCCGAACTGCTCCATGAGCTCCTTAGACAGTGTCTCCGAACCGCTCACCATGTCCGCCGCCGCCTGACACGCCTTCATGATGTAGTCGTCCTGCGGCAGCGGTGCGCCCCAGAACGCCATTGCCGCATCCCCGACAAATTTGTCCAGCGTGCCGCCATTTTTCAGGATGCAGTCCGCAATCAGAGTCAGATACCGGTTTAGGATCGCCACCACCTGCGGCGGCTCCAGCATCTCCGACATAGTTGTAAAGCCGCGCACGTCCACAAACAGAACTGCAATTGTGGTCAGCTTGCCGCCCAGCTCAAGGGCTTCAGTGCCCTCCTTCAGAAGCTCGTTCACGATTTCCGGGGCCACGTACCGCTTGAATGTGTTGGTTACCTGCCGCCGTTCCGCCGCCGCCCGGATGTAGTTGACCGCCAGACAGACGGCGTACAGAACCGTCGCGCCCACCGGCACCCACAGCACATGCAGCACCAGGCCCGCCCGGTATGCCGCCAGGCACAGGACGGTCCAGCCGCCGCACAGAACCGCCCACAGGATGGTGGACGCCAGCACCTTGCGCTTCCAGAAGCCCCACATACAAAGCAGCAGCACCGCGAACAGGACCGCCAGCTGCACGCCGTTTCCGGCCTCCCGCTTGTACTGGCCCCACAGCAGGGCCTGTACCGCGTTAGCCTGATATTCCACGCCGAACATCTGCTGTGCGTGGTCAATGGAGGTCACGTAGTTATCCTGCAAACCGACCGTATACGGGCCGATAAAAACCACCTTGCCCGCAAAATAATCCGCCGGGATATCGCCGTTAATTAAGTCCGCCACGGAGATCGACTCGTCAAAATCGCCCGGTGTCCCGCAGAACGGCACATACCAGAAATTATGTCCATCCACCGGCGGCAGGCGGACAGGTCCCAAATCCCAATAGTCATAGTACATCTGGGCCAGCGCCAGCGCCATTGACGGCATATCCCGTCCGTCTGGGGTGGTGTAGCGCAGCAGGTGATGCCGCAAAATACCGTCCGCATCCAGCATGGCGTTGATATGGCCCTGGGTGGTCACGTCCCGCAGCGCGTCGTAGGGCTCTTCAAAGGCCAGAATGGAAAAATCGTCAAGATAGTAGTTACCGTCCCCGGTTTCGGCCATTGCCGTACCGAACTGGGCCGCACAGGCGGTGACCACATTGCCGTACCGGCCCGCCGACTCCGCCAGCCACTCGTCCAAATCCTCGTAGGACTCTCCGGCATACAGCACATCGATGCCAATGGCCGCCGGCCGGCACTCCTCCGACTCGTTCAGCGCGTCCAGAACCAGAGCAATGATATCGCGGTTCCACTGCCCGTAGGGCCCCAGACTGTCAATGGCGCGGTCGTCGATGCCGACGAGTACGATCTGGCCGTCGGAGGCGCTGCGGCGCTGGTAGAGCGCGTCGGAGACCGTATAGTCCGGGGTGTCCAGAATCCCGATTCCTGCCAGCAGCGTCAGCACACCGGCGGCCAGCAGGGCCGTAAAAACCGTCTTGTATTTCTTCATAGCGCCCCCTTATCCATCCGTTGGCAAAATCAGCAGCGCTTTGGCAAACGTGTCGCAGATATACAGGCGGCCGTCTTCCAGCGCCAGGCCCACCGGCGAGACCGGAAACAGGGTCTCGCCATTCGCCGGGTCACGCATCATAACCGTCGTCACACTGCCGTCCGCAATCAGACGGACCGCGCCGTTGCCCGTATCGGACACATAGAGCTGGCCGTTTTCGTCCGCAATCACGGCTTTCGGTCCCGAAAACTGCGCGGAGGCTGCCGGTCCGTCTTCATAACCGTCCCTGCCGCTTCCGGCCACTGCGGAGATCTTGCCGTTTTTAAGCTGTACGATCCGGTTAGCGCCTGTCTCAGCGATGTACAGAACGCCGTCCTGCCAGCACAGGCCCATGGGGTCCCGCAGGCCCGACGCCTCTGTGGTAATAGTCCCGTCAGTACGAATGCGCCGGATGAGGCCGTTGTGGGTGTCGGCGACGTAGAGGCTGCCGTCAGCGGCAGCGGCCAGACCGGTGGGGTAGGAGAAAATCCGGCTCTGCTGCCCGCCGGGATTGACGCTCATCACCTGTCCGTCCCGAATGAGGCGGACGGCGTTGTTTTCCGCGTCTGAGACCGCCCAGCCGTCCAGGAAGGGCGCGGCGGCCCAGGGCAGACGGAACAGACTGTCCTCCGCGGAGGCGTCGTAATAGCCGCCTACAGGCTGGCCGTTGGCGTCCGCCGCCGGGACAGCCCCGGCATAGACGCGCAGCTCTTCTCCCCGAAGAAGAAACACGGTGCGGCTGAAGGTATCCGTGACCAGCAGGGAGCCGTCGGGCATGACGGCGATGCCTGTGGGGTCGCCGGGGAAGTCGATGACCGTTTGTTCCTGAATGGTGAGGAAATTATAGAGCAGCAGAGCCATATTGTCCCGGCTGAGGGGGGCGTCAGGACTGGCGGTGAAGTCCTCGTACAGTCCCGACGCCTCCGCCGCGGCGTTGACATGCTCTGCCCAGCCGCTGCCGGAGAAGGGCGCGGGATCATAGCCCGCCAGAACCAGCAGCATTTTCGCCGTCTCCGTGCCGGTGACAGCGCCGTTGGGATCGAAGGTGCCGCCGCCCCGTCCGGCGGCCAAGCCCAGACTGTAACAGTGGTCAATGTACCGTTCCGCCCAGGTGCCGTGGGTATCGGTGAATCCGGCGGAGGGGACATTTTCCGGATCGGGGTCCGCCAGCAGGGACAGTATTTTCGCTATTTCCGCGCGGCGGGTGGTTCCCTCCGGGTCGAAGCTGCCGTCCGGCCTGCCGCCAAGGATACCTCTGTCCGTCAGGACCGACACCGCCTCCCAATGGGCGATGCGGTCCGCGTCGGTGAAGTCTGCGGCATGGGCCGGGGCCGTCAACAGGAACCCGGCAAGCACAGTGAAAATGGTCAGTCGTTTTTTCATGGCGCTTCCTCCGCCGGGTTGCCCTCAATCGTACCTGAACCTGTGATCGTACCGCCGCTTTGGTTGATGACGCGGCAGCCGGCAGGCTTGTTGAAGATGATGCCGTTATTTTCAATCACGCCGCTGTTGTTGAGTGTACTGTTACCCAGCTCAATGATTGCGCCGTTGTTGGTAATGGTCCCAGTGTTGTTAATGGTTCCTTCATAGCTCGTCAGAACGCCGCCGCTCTCAACAGTCACTTTACCGGCGGTATCCAACGAGGAGCTTTGGATTTGCAGCATGATCTTGCTGCCCACAATGATCTCTCTGTCTGAGGAAATCGAGTAACTGCCGGATTTGAGACAGATTTCTTTGACTTCATAGGCGGAATAAGAATCACCATAACCTGAGAGCGGATAGTAATTATCATATCCGTCATCCTGCAATCGGATCACCGTAATAGCAGGATTTGACAGCCATGTACTGAGCGTATTGTTAAAAGATGTCTCATCACTCCAGTTATGCAGCTCCAGCGTCTTGACGCTCCACTGTGCGTAGAGCTCAAGATTGCCTGTAAAATCGGAGCCGTTTTTCTGGATTGTGCCGTCCTCCAGGAAAGTATACTCATCAGCCTTGAGTCCCAGATTGGTAGTGCCGGACTCTGTTATACTCCAGCCGGTCAGGTCAGCACCGGACATCTCAGGTGCGGGAAGATCGTCCAGATCTATTTTCCCATTTGTCCCGTAGTTGATATCACTGTTGTATAAGGTATAAACTGTTTTGGTATCATCGGTTCCGTTGCAGTAGTGGAACGTAATGGTATATGGTGTATACCAGTTAACAGAGACCAGAGTATCCTCTGTATATGTAATGTCTGTCAAATCTTGGACATAATCCGAATCAACACACCATGCACCGAAGAGAACGCCTGTTGGGGGAGTTGGAGGCCCGGTGGGGATGTCATTTTCGGCAAGCTTCCCGTCGCTGCCGGTAATGGCCTTCATATACTGGGTTCCATTCGGCCAGAGGCCCTCGTTTGCATAGAATGTGACCACAAACAACGCACAGTTGACATTGGTAAAAGTATAGAGGTTATTGCTGTCATCGACTGCTATCTCATTCCAATCCTCACTGGAACCGGCATATTGGACTTCAAAGTCCTCATCAAGTCCGGTAAAAGCATTTTTCCCGATACTCTTTACGCTTACCGGAATCTCCGCTTCCGTCAGATTGGAGCAGTCTTTAAACGCATTTGCGCCGATGGTGGTCACGCCGTCGCCGATGATAACCTTTGTTATGCTGCCGGTATATTCGTGCCAAGGCAGGTCCTCCGCAGAGGTATAGTCTGTCATAACGGCATCCTTTTCGATGCTCAGAACGCCGCTGCTGTAGGACCAGCCGTCCGGGTTCCACTTGGCGTAGAAGGTCTTATCGCCGCTATCGGCGGCGCTGATTTCCGTCACTGCCGTCCCGGTCAGTCCGGCGTTGCCGTACCACCCGCCGAACGTATAGCCAGTCTTTGTCACGTCTGTCGGGAGTGTCTCGGACGAGCCAAAGGTATAGCTGGTCACGTTGCCGCTGTTGACTGTACCGCCGTCCGTGTTCAATGTCACGGTATATGTTTCAGCTGTCCACTTGGCGTAGAAGGTCTTATTACCGGTATCAGCTGTGCTGATTTCCGTCACCGCCGTCCCGGTCAGTCCGGCGTTGCCGTACCACCCGCCGAACGTATAGCCAGTCTTTGTCACGTCTGTCGGGAGTGTCTCGGACGAGCCAAAGGTATAGCTGGTCACGTTGCCGCTGTTGACTGTACCGCCGTCCGTGTTCAATGTCACGGTATATGTTTCAGCTGTCCACTTGGCGTAGAAGGTCTTATTACCGGTATCAGCTGTGCTGATTTCCGTCACCGCCGTCCCGGTCAGTCCGGCGTCGGCATACCACCCGCCGAACGTATAGCCAGTCTTTGTCACGTCTGTCGGGAGCGTCTCAGACGTGCCGTAGATATAGCTGGTCACGTTGCCGCTGTTGACTGTACCGCCATTCGTGTCCAGTGTCACAGTGTACATTTCGGCGGTCGTGGTCCACTTGGCATAGAAGGTCTTATTGCCGGTATCGGCCGCGCTGATTTCTGTCACCGCCGTCCCGGTCAGTCCGGCGTCGGCATACCACCCGTCAAACGTATAGTTTGTTCTCGTAACATCCGTAGGAAGCGCCGCGCCGCGGCCATAGGTATAACTGGTCAGATCACCGGCGTTGATTGTGCCGCCGTTTGTGAGCAAATTAACGGTATACGTGTTCTCCCTCCAACCGGCGTACACGGTCACATTCCCGGTAACGGGCGCGGAAAAGCTGAACGCCTGTGTACAGGCGGCGTCGGCATACCAGCCGGTAAAGGTGTAACCGGTCCTGACAGGTGCGCCGGGTTGGGAAACGGTCTTCCCCGCTTCAACAGTGACACTGGCAACGGAGGAACCGCCCCTCGTCTCAAAGACCACCCTATATGTAGTGGTAGTGACTGGTGGGACTGGTGGATCGGTGATTGTCGGATTATCCGGATCGTCGGGGTTATCCGGGTCATC
>CAMWSZ010000207.1 GCA_947177005.1 uncultured Clostridia bacterium
CATACTGCGTATTTTCATAGCTGCCGTCTTTAGTTTTCCACTCCATGTACCGGTCCTCGCCGGAGGTGATCGTCCCAGCTTTGGATATGGTCAGATCGCTCATCACACAAACGGCGTTATAGATGAACAGCGAAGGAATTTCGTGCATATAGTTCCTGAGCTGGCGGTAAGCGGCGGAGGCGTCCGTTTCCTCGCGGGAGGGCGATTTCAACTCCACTACCACCAGCGGCAGGCCGTTGACAAAAAGAATCATATCGGGCCGCTTTTCGGAATTTTCAATAAACGTCCACTGGTTGGCTATTGTGAAGTCGTTGTTGGCAGGATTTTTGAAATCTACCAGATAGACCAGGGTGGAGCGTTCCTCGCCGTTTACAAAGTATTTCACCGGTACGCCGTTTTGCAAATAATCCATAAACACTATGTTCTTTTGCAGCAGCATACCGCTTTCAAAGTTTTTGAGCTTGTAGACTGCATCGTTGATGGCGTCCATGGGCATGGCAGGATTGATCCGCTGCAAGCAAGGTAGCAGGACGGCCTCGTACAACGCACTGTGGTAGTCCCGCTCTACGTCTGGGCCGTATATGTAGGTGTAGCCTAACTGCTCCTGGAAAAGCTGGAGGACGGCGTTTTCGTAGTGGGATTCAGTGTAGTGGTGGAGCATAGTTACCTCCTACGATTATTGTAATAAAAGCAGAAGTTTCTGTTGTAACTCACCAGCATGTGAGTATTCAATGTATTCAACGCTCCCAAGGTCACTTATAGATGTAGTTTTTTTATCCTTTATTACAATGACTTCTTTGCCTAAGCCATAAGCAAGCCCCAGTTCAAGCATTACGTTCGGATTTAATCCAGAGATATTTGCTATCACTCTACCACAGCTTTGAATTTCACGGCATATTTTGCACATTATGTCCTTATTGCTAATTTCATTATCTGCTCTATAGTGTTCGATTGCGAGTTGATCTAAAATTAGCTTTATGCCATATTCATAGCTATCTCTATAATCATCGCTAAAAGGCATAGCAACAAAGACTTTATTTTTCTTCTCAGGTGGACACAAGGGACAACCTTTTGCACCAGTTTTGAAACACACTCGCATTTGATGTGCCGGAATGGGAGTATCCTTGTTTTGCTCGGCCAGCACCTCGGAATCAACTCTATCTGCAAGTTCCTTAATTGATTGAGCAAATGCATGCGCTATGTCAGTGCGAACGGTTTTATGAGTTGATGACAGCTCGTATTCTTGAACAGATTTTATAGAAAGGTTGGCACCAGTTAAACCGTTGTATTTTTTTACAATTCGATTGTACTCATTCACCCATCCACGATAGGTATCAGCATAAATGTATCCCTCAGCAGATGCTCGATCTTCAATGTGCATGAGAATTTTTTTGTATAGTTGATTAAACTCATATGAAACAGCCCGATATCTTTGTAATGTAGTATATTCCATCTATTTTCTCCTGTATAAATGATATATTTAGCGGTTTAGAGTTGGATGTCGGACACGGACACATCAATCTCGCCGGACATAAGTTTGGGGAGAAGGGTATCTCGAAGTGCGCTTAGTTTTGTGTTCTCTAAGCAGTTATTGTAAATTGCATTGAGCAACGAATTTCCAGTTTTGCAGAATACATCAAGTTTTTCTTGTGGTAGTGAAACAACAAGTGAATCAAACAAAGAAACATAGAGGTTTTTCTGAACACTGCCTACTGCCATATCAGGAAATTCTCTCTGTTTACTTTTGAGAAATGCATAGATAAATGGTAGATAATTCTCATTATACGGAGCGATATTGATAACTGCTCGATTGCCACACATATAATCCGCAATTATTCCAAGTCTTCCTATTGTTCCGGATTTGCTTATTACTATTGTTTTTGGCTTAAATAGGAGTGCACTCTTCTTGGCACTCTCAAATCCAGCCTTGGTGAGTGTTCTACTTGTATTGATAATAAAAGATTCGTTAATATCTACTGCACGAAGCCACTTTATATTGCCATCAAAATATTCTTGGTGCGTTTGCGACGGATTTACATACCCTTCTTGAAAATTGCAAAGTGTTTTGAGTTCAACACTGTCAAAAGGAATATCTATAGTAGACAGGCATTCATAAAGCATAAATAGCTGCTGCTGTAAATTCGCGTTTATCTTCTGGTTCAGTTCGATTTTATCACTTATTGCATCTATAAATGACACGATTTGAATTCGTTCTTGTTTGCTTGGAATAGGAACTTCCAAACTCTGAAGAAAGTCCAAGTCGAATTTTCCAGCACCAATACCTGTCACGCCAACTTTTGCCATAAGATATTTCCGCTGAGAAATAAGCCAATAAAAGATAAATTTGTTCTCAATCTCTGAACGAGAATTAATGCATTTTATGTCTTGGTTAAATGCAACCTCTCGCTCTACTAATCCTACTGGAATACCATTAAATAAACCGCTACCGCGAATAAGTAATAATATACTTCCACGTGGAGCAAGTTTGCTACCCGCATTTAGCCCATCCTCAGAGATAAATAAATCGGAAGTTGTAATTCTCTCGCTTTTTAGCGTCTTTGCACTAATCCATGGAATGCTGCCTTCCCAATAATCAGATCTCTTTTTACTTGGTGTTCCACCTGATGTAAATTGTACCAATTCCCCTAAAGGACGAGTGGTCCATTTATACTTCATACCCAATCGCCCTCAGCCGCATCCTGATTTCATCCTCCAGGACATGGGATTTTGCAAACAGCTCGGACAATTCCGCCGTCAGCCGTCCCATTTTCTCCTCAAACGGCTCCCCGTCGTCCTCCTGCTCCTCAATGCCCACATACCGCCCAGGGGTGAGGATAAAGTCCTGTTTTTCGATCTCCTGCAAGGTTGCCGCAGCACAGAAGCCCTTGACCTCCTCCAGCGTGCCATCCACAAAGGCGTTGTAGGTATCCGCGATTTTCTGGATATCGTCATCGGTCAGCTCACGCAGTTTCCGCGTCACCATCGTTCCCATTTTCCGGGCATCAATAAACAGTGTTTTCCCCTTTTGCTTTTTATTCTTCGCGATGAACCAGAGCGAGACAGGAATTTGTGTGGTATAGAAAAGCTGCCCCGGCATGGCGATAATGCAGTCAACGAGATCAGCGTTGATGATATTTTTACGGATTTCCCCCTCTCCGCCGGACTGTGAGGACAGCGAACCATTCGCCAGTACCATCCCGATTCGTCCCTGGGGGGCCAAGTGCCAGATCATGTGCTGAAGCCAAGCGAAGTTTGCGTTCCCGGCAGGCGGAATGCCGTAGGCCCAGCGCACGTCCTCCCGCAACTTGCCCGCGCCCCAGTTGGAGAGGTTGAACGGCGGATTTGCCATGATAAAGTCGGCCTTGAGCTGCGGGTGGCGGTCGTCAAAGAAGGTGTCGGCGCTGAACTTGCCCAGGTCCGCGTCAATGCCCCGGATGGCCAGATTCATCTGTGCCAGTTTCCAGGTAGTGGGGTTGGAGTCCTGGCCATAGACCGAAATGCGGTTAATGTTCCCGCTGTGGTTCTCGATGAATCGTGCAGACTGGACAAACATACCGCCGCTGCCGCAGCAGGGATCATAGACCCGCCCATTGAAGGGCTGGAGCACCTCCACCAGCGTTTTGACCACACATTCCGGTGTGAAAAACTCTCCGGCCAGCTTGCCCTCCTGCTCAGCGAACTTGCGCAGACAGTATTGATAGGCGTTCCCTAGAATGTCCTTGCTGCTTCCGTGCTCGACCATCTGGATGTTGGTGAATAGATCGACCACATCGCCCAGGCGGCGCTTGTCTAACTCCGGGCGGGCGAAGTTCTTGGGGAGGACATCTTTCAGCTTTTTGTTCTCTTTCTCAATGCTGCGCATGGCATCGTCGATTACTGTGCCAATCTCCGGCGTATGGGCAGCAGCGGAGATCGCGCTCCACCTGGCGTTCTCCGGCACGAAGAAAATGTTTTCGGAGATGTACTCGTCGATGTCCTCCTCAAAGCCGTCGCCCTCGGCCACCAGTTCATTGTACTTTGTCTCGAAGCGGTCAGAGATGTACTTTAAGAAAATCAGGCCAAGGACAACGGACTTGTACTCCGAAGCGTCCATATTGCCGCGCAGAACGCAGGCCGCGTCCCAGATTTGCTTTTCAAAGCCTGTATTGCTTGTATTTTTCTCAGCCATCTTACTTTCTCCCCTGGCACAATTTGGTTTTTTCATTATACAATGAAAAGCGACAAAAAGCAACCGAATGTGTTGCCGTATTTTTCAAAAGAGGGATGCGTATTAGAAAACATCGGAAATCTTTACAGTTGTGGAAGCAGGGTAATCTTTATCCGGTTCTGTTTTTCGTATCTCTGGGCATACTCCACCAGCTTCCGCGCATTACTGGCCGGATGCCACGCATAGGCAATCAAATATTGACTGTGATCTACCATATAGCGGTTAGCACGGACAATAGCAAGGCGTTTGGGGACATTTTCCATTTCTGGAGGATAGAATGTAGCATCAAAACCGGACGGCGTCGGTGTAGGCCGATCGTATGGATGATACGGCAATAGCAAAGTAAGCGTCACCTCCGGGTGGCGCTTTTTTGCTGCCTTGACACATTGCGCCGCCAAAGTGTCAAAGCGTCCATATCCGCCTACTACAAAATCGGTCACGCCATATTCTGTGATGTGCCGTTCAATTTCAGCAGACAGTTCGGGCAACAGACTATCGGGGGCTTCACGATGTCCAATAAAAAAGCAAGTTAGCATTTATGTTTCTCCTTTTCTGATTTGCGATATATCGCAAATTCATTATAACATACTTTTTGCGTTTGGGATATATCCCACACAGCAAATCGTTAATTTGCATAAAATAACGGTATCACTATGGAAGGGGTGGTGCCCCAATGAATGCAAAGACGGCTGTTGCACGTCGTATCCATGCGCTATGTTTGGAACGAAATATCGCGGTCAATGCGTTGGCAAACCAATGTGGTGTTGCACCTTCTACGATTTATAGTATGTTGAATACCAAAAGTAAGAATCCAGGTATCGTTTCTATCCAGAAAATTTGTGATGGGCTTGAAATCAGTGTCCGGGAATTTTTTGACGATCCCTTGTTTGAGAATCTTGAACCAGAGATTAAATAGCAGACTTAGGAACCTTACCGCTCCTGAGTCTGCTTTCTTGTACGATGCTGTTCTCTCTGTTTTTCAAAAGGTTGTTGGATTTTCTGCTGGATAGATACTGGTGCTATATTCTCTTTCAGTAAAGTGGCAACATCCTTTCGGCTTTGTGCCATTATTTGAGAATCAAATCGTTTTCCATAGACTGATCGTAGCTGTCGCGTTGTCTGTTGTTCTTTATCGGCCCGAATAGCCTGACGGACGGTATCCAGTTTTACAGCGTCCATATCAGCCGACTGCTTCTGCAACTCTGTATACTGCGTCAATGCGGAATCCAACTCGTCCGCATATTTTGTTTCCTGTTGGTTCAGCTTTTCCAGAGAAGATTCCATAGAAGCGATACATTTTTTGACCTCCTCCATACCATGATCGTCCTCACAATCAAATTGATTGAGCAGCAGAGTCTTTTCGCTTTTTAGTTCCTCAATATCCTCAGTCAGTGCAGTGATTTTTTGTGCCAGCGCACGATGCTTGAACACCTGGATTGCCGGGACAGCTTTCTTTTCCTCCAACAACGCACGGCGTTCACGAATCTTGCCCTTGAGTTGATTAGCTACGTTCCTATACCGCTTATAATCAGGTTTAGCAGTTTGGAGAATATCTGCAATTCCTTTCTTACTGGATTTGATATGTAATAGCTGATACCGGAAGATAAGCATATTCTGACGTACAGTTTCCATTGCCTCAGCAATAGTGGGAATGGCATTTTTTACTGCATCCATCAGCTTTTTAACCAACGATTTCAATTCTCGCAACA
>CAMWSZ010000208.1 GCA_947177005.1 uncultured Clostridia bacterium
GCCCCAGACCGCCCGTGATGAAAAATAACATTATCCGCGGCTGAGAATAGACAAGCAGCGGAACATACCGGTTGTACATCGCCTGATCGCACAGGATCAGCGTAAAGGTTATCAGCAGAAAAACGCAGCAGAGGTACAGGTCCAGAGGGATACGGTCCTGCCAGTTGGGAAAAATCCCCTCCCGTCCTTTCCGGTGTCCGGCGGCGCAGAGCAGAAAGCCCAGCGCGGCAAAAGAAACCAAAAGAGAAACAATGCCCAGAATCATTGTGCTGGCATAGTGAAAGGAATGAATAAATCGATACAGGGAGTAATTCCGCTGAAAAATGCCTCCGGCCGGGATATCGTCCCGCAAATAACCTATGATCGTATAGTATCCGGACTCAGCCTCGGGGGAGTCTTCGACAAAAGACGTCTGATAAGGGGTATTTTCCGGGATCTCGGACCAGATGCCGATGGATACTCCGTCTATGGGATCTCCGTCAAAGATTTGCGCGGAAAACCCGTTGTAACGCTCATGCAAAGTATTTGCCCGGGAGCCGGAGGGCTCCAAGGCTTGATTCAGGGCGTAGTACATCGCATGGTGCATCTCCTCCAGAAGCAGCGGATCCTCCGCAAAGCTGCTGTAAACGCCGTAGCCATAGGACTGGGCGATGACAACACCGGCGGACAGAAGCGTCAGCCCGGCGCAAAACAGCAGCAGAAAAATCGCCGCGCACTTTGCGGCAAGGCTCCCGCGCAGGTCACGTTTTTTCATCGGGGTCCCCTCCATTCAAATCAAACAAACTCGCTTACGGCTCGATCTTGTAGCCCAAGCCCCACACGACCTTTAAATACCGCGGGTCCGACGGATTGATCTCCAATTTTTCCCGCAGGTGCCGGATATGCACCGCCACCGCCCCCTCAGACCCGAACGCCGCTTCATTCCACACCTGTTCATAGATTTGGGCGGAGGAGTAGACCCGGCCCGGGTGGCGCATCAGCAGCAGCAGGATATTGTACTCAATGGGCGTCAGGCTGACCGTCTCGCCGTCCACGGTTACGGTTTTGGTCTCGTCGTCCACGGCAATGGGACCGATGATCAGTTTGCTGGGTTTCTGCTCCATGCCGCCCAGCGTCGTATAGCGCCGCAGCTGGGATCTCACGCGGGCCAGGACTTCTATCGGATTAAAAGGCTTTGTGATATAGTCGTCCGCCCCGATGTTCAGGCCCAGGACTTTATCGGTATCCTCGCTTTTTGCGGTCAGGAGGATAATGGGGATGTTGCACTCCTCCCGCAGCTTTGCGGTAGCGGAGATCCCGTCCATTTCCGGCATCATGATATCCATTAAAACCAGATGAATGGTATGTTTTCGCACGATCTCCAGAGCCTGACGGCCGGTGAAGGCTTCATAGAGGCCGTAGCCCTCGGAGGAGAGATAAATTTTCAGCGCGGTCACAATATCCCGCTCGTCATCACAGATCAGTATGTTTGCCATACGGAAATTTTCCCACCTTTCGGGACGTATTTTATCATAAATATCCGCCCGTGAAAAGAGTGTAGTGTTTAGGAAATTATTAAGAATTTTTTATATCCGAATGCCGCTGTTTGGAATTTGCTCATGATTGTTCTTGACTTTGCCCGGTATTGCTGTTATGATAAGAAATAGTAAAATATGGATTCACAGCAGGCAGGTCCGGTTTTTTTGTGTTATATCGCTTCTGACAGACAGATTAATTGAATGGTAAGGAGAGCATTATAATGGCTGTTACAATCAATATTTATTATAGCGGCGTGAATGGAAACGCAAGAAAATTCGCTGAAGAAATGGTCTCAAGCGGTGTTGTTCGTGATATTCGCGCAGAAGAGGGTAACCTCAGATACGAATACTTCTTTCCCATGGACCGCCCCGATACCGTACTGTTAATTGACAGCTGGAGAGATCAGCAGTCCATTGACGTTCACCATGCGTCCCCTATGATGTCTAAAATTACTGAGCTGCGGGAAAAATATGACTTGCGTATGAAGGTGGAGCGGTATGTGTCCGATGAGAACGGCGTTTCGGATGTTGACAAAGCTTTCATCAGAGAATAAAGGCATATGACAGCGTTTCAGAAGCATCTGTATATATTTTTTATATAGGAGGTAATGCCAAAATGAGTTTTCCCAAGAATTTCCTGTGGGGCGGAGCGGTTGCTGCCAACCAATGCGAGGGCGCGTATCTGGAGGACGGCAAAGGACTGTGTGTACCGGATATGCTGTTGGGCGGAGATGTGAACACGCCGAGGACCTTCCTCCCCCAAACAGATCCTACCGCATTTTATCCCAGCCATGAGGCTATCGACTTTTATCACCACTATAAAGAAGACATCGCTCTGTTTGCGGAAATGGGCTGGAACGTGTTCCGGCTGTCCATTAACTGGGGACGGATCTTCCCCAACGGCGACGACGCGGAGCCCAATGAGGCGGGGCTGGCTTTCTACGATAAGGTGTTTGACGAGTGCCGCAAGCATGGCATGGAACCCCTGGTGACACTGTGCCACTATGAGATCCCCTGGGCAATCGTGACGAAATATAACGGCTTTTCGGACCGGCGGGTCATTGACCTGTTTGTGAAGTACGCCACCACCTGCTTTAAGCGTTATAAGGACAAGGTGAAATATTGGCTGACCTTCAACGAGATCAATATTCCCTGTATGCATCCGGGTATGGGAAATCTCTACGGCCTTGGCATGATGGACCCGGAGGATGTGAACGCGGATCACAGAATTCCCCTGAGCGAACTGAAAGCCAATCCGCAGCTGACCTTCCAGGCCCTGCACAATGAATTCGTGGCCAGCGCCCTGACCGTCAAAGCGGGCCATGAGATCAACCCTGAATTTATGATCGGCAACATGATCGCCAATTCCGCCGTTTATCCCCTGACCTCCAATCCCAAGGATGTCCTCGCCGCTCTGGACAACACAAACTTCACCTACAATTTCTGCGGCGACGTGCAGGTGCGCGGCGAATATCCCAGCTTTATGTCCAGATACTTCAAAGAGCACAACATCGACACCTCGTTTATCACCGAGGACGACAAAAAAATCCTGCGGGAAGGCACCGTCGATTTCTACACCTTCTCCTACTATCAGTCAAACTGCGTGTCCACCGATGAAAACGCTGAAAAAACCGCAGGCAATATGACTGTCGGCGTCAAAAATCCCTATCTGAAGGCTTCCGACTGGGGCTGGCAGATCGACCCCGACGGACTGCGCTATGTCCTGAATATGCTCCATGACCGCTACCCCAAAACGCCTCTGATGGTGGTGGAAAACGGCTTCGGCGCCTTTGATAAGGTTGAGGAGGACGGCTCCATTCATGACGATTACCGCATCGCCTACTTTAAACCCCATATCGAGGCCATGCGTGAGGCCATTGCCGACGGCGTCCCCCTCATCGGCTATACGACGTGGGGTCCGATTGACCTGGTTTCCGCAGGCACCGGACAATACGCAAAGCGCTATGGCTTCGTCTATGTGGACCGTCACGACGATGGCAGCGGAGATTTTTCAAGAAGCAAAAAGGACTCCTTCTATTGGTATAAGAGAGTCATTGCGTCCAACGGAGAAACGCTGGACTAAACGGTTTTCCGGGGAACTGCCGCAAATTAACACATGATTCAGCCTCCTTCCCAAAAATTTTTGTAGGTCTCGTACAAAACCTCTTTACAAATCGTTCACAATCTGCTACAATACCATCAAGCTGGATGGCGGTGCTGAAAAATCCGTTTCAGCACCGCCATTACTTTTATTTTCAGGAGGAGGAATGCAAAGTATGAGAAAGCTGCTCTGTATTCTGTTGGCGGGCTGTTTGTTACTCAGCCTTGCCGCATGCGACAGCAGCAACCCACCATCCGGTGGGGAACCGGCCTCAAGCGAAAACATAGCTGTATTCTACTATACGTATGAAGACGTCTATGTTTCCAGTGTGCGGGCCGCTATGGACAAGGCTTTGGATACCGCAGGCGCGGCCTACACGGACTATGACAGCGCCAACGACCAGGCCAAGCAGAATGAACAGGTGGATGAGGCGATCAAGAAGGGCGCGACCTGTCTGGCCGTCAATCTGGTCAACTCCGCATCCGAAGACGCGGCGAGAACTATCATCGCAAAAGCGGAGGCCGCCGCGATCCCTGTCATCTTCTTCAACCGCTCCATCAGCGCGGAAGCGGCGACCAGCTACAATAAGTGCGTCTATGTGGGGACAGACAACGATGAGGCTGGTCATTTGCAGGGTGAACTGATTGGCAACTACCTGCTCAGCAACTACAGCTCTGTTGACCTGAATGGCGACGGCATCATTTCTTATGTGATGTTCAAAGGCCAGGAGGGGAACGTGGAGTCCGATTCCCGCACCCTCTACAGCCAGACAGACGCAGACGCAATCCTGAATCATGCCGCACAGCCGTCTCTGGCCTTCTATGACAAGGGAAACGCGAACAAATATCTTTTGGACGAGAGCGGTTCCTGGTCGAAAGCGTTTGCCGTGGAAGCGATGCAGGACGTTCTGGCCGAGTACAACGAGGCCAATGGCAATATGGTGGAGCTGGTCATCGCCAACAACGATGAAATGGCCCTCGGTGCCATTTCCGTCCTTCAGGACGCCGGATATAACAAGGACGGCACAACTATCATCCCTGTGTTCGGCGTGGACGCCACCGCTGAGGCGCAGGCAGCCATCAGCGCGGGCAGCATGGCCGGTACGGTCAAGCAGGACGCAGAGGCTATGGCAAAGGCCGTTGTCAATATTGCCTTCAACTTCAAAAACGGCGCGAATACCTTCGCAAGCGTTGACCAAGTTGGCACCGTAGTCGGTTCGTGGCGGATCAATATCCCCTACAGCCGCTATCAGTAATGCGCAGCAATACCGCTGTTTTATCATCATAATAAGGAGGAAAATAGAGTATGGCTCCCGTTCGAGATTATGCAAAGCTTGCTGCTGATATTAAAAATGCCCTGGGTGAGAGCAATATTTCCGGCGCGTCGCACTGCGCCACCCGTCTCCGTCTGATCCTCAAGGAAACCCCGGGCGCTGATGTGACGAAAAAAATTGAACAGATGCCCGGCGTCATTCAGGTGGTGCAGGCCGGCGGCCAATATCAGGTGGTCATCGGTATGCACGCCAAGGATGTGTACGAGAATCTGTCCAAAATCATGACCTTCAGCGGCGATGTCCCGGAAATCAAACAGGGAATCGGCAGCCGCATCATTGCCATGATGTCCGGCTGTATGGCGCCCTTCATCTACATCCTGGCCGCCGCCGGTCTGCTTCAGGGCGCACTCATCATTATTAACCTGTTTGTTGACGTCACCGGCACCGGCGCCGGTCAGATCTATGATATGATCTCCTGGACGCCCTTTACCTTCCTTCCCGTTTTTATCGCGGTGGCAGGCTCCAAGCATTTTAAGTGCAATACATACATTGCACTGTGGTGCTGCCTCGCCCTGACGAACCCCACATGGGCCACAATCGCTGGAACCATTGCGGAAGGAACGCCTCTGAAGTTCGTCTTTATCCCCCTCAGCTCCCTGACATATACTTCTACCGTGCTGCCCCCGCTGATCCTGGTGGGCCTGCTCTCCATGCTGGAAAAATGGATCGAACCCCGCCTCCCCGAGGTGTTCAAGGCCATTGGAACCCCCGTCATCTGCACCGCGATCCTGGTTCCCGCGACGATTATCGTCATCGGCCCCGTCTCCTCCGTGGTCTCCAACGTGCTGGCCGGTGCTTACAACAAGCTGTACGCTGTGCTGCCCTGGCTCGCTTCCGGTATTCTGGGCGCTGTCTGGCAGGTCCTCGTCGTCTTCGGCGTACACCACAGCTTCGGTCCTATCTCCATTACCAACTACGCGAATATCGGCTATGACCTCCTCCAGCCCTATGAAGGCATCGCTG
>CAMWSZ010000209.1 GCA_947177005.1 uncultured Clostridia bacterium
TTCTTGAGTGCGAACAGGCCGCGGATGAAATCTCCGCAGGCGATGAAGTCTCGATTGATTTCGATACCGGTTCCATCTCCGATCTTACCACCGGCAAAACCTATCAGGCCCAGCCGTTCCCGCCGTTTATCCAGAACATCATTGCCAAGGGCGGACTGCTGGCGTCGCTGAAAGAGGGGTGAACGCGGTGGAAAAAACAATCGCGGTCATCCGCGGCGACGGAATCGGTCCGGAGATTGTCAACGAGGCCGTCAAAATTCTGGACGCAGTTGCCGGACTCTACGGCCACACCTTCCACTATGCAGATGTGGATATGGGCGGCGGCGCTTACGATAAGTACGGCGACGCCCTCCCCCCGGAAATGCTGGAGAAATGCCTCAGCAGCGACAGCGTTCTGCTGGGCGCGGTGGGCGGCAATAAGTGGAACGGCCTGCCTCCCGCCAAGCGTCCGGAAAAAAGCCTGCTGAAACTGCGGGCCAGTATGGGCGTGTTTAGCAACAACCGTCCGGCAAAAATCTGGCCCCAACTGGCTTCCGCGTCCCCGCTCAAGCCAGAAATTGTCGCACAGGGCATCGACTTTATCATCGTCCGGGAACTGACCGGCGGCATCTACTTCGGCGAGCATAAAACCGAAACCGTAAACGGCGAAAAGGTCTCCACCGACAATATGCGCTACTCGGAAAGCGAAGTCGAACGCATTGGCAGGATCGGTTTTGAAACCGCGCGGAAACGCCGCAAAAAATTGTGCTCCGTGGAAAAAAGCAATGTATTAGATTGCAGCCAGCTGTGGAAAGCTGTTATGCACCGTCTGGCGGCGGAATACCCTGATGTCGAACTTTCCGATATGCTGGTGGACAACTGCGCCATGCAGATCGTCAAAAATCCGGCGCAGTTCGACGTCATCGTGACGGAGAACATGTTCGGGGACATCCTCTCCGATGAAGCCTCTATGATTACCGGTTCCATTGGTATGATCCCCTCCTCCAGCCTCGGGAATTCCTCCCGCGGCCTCTATGAACCTATCCATGGCTCCGCCCCCGACATCGCCGGAAAAAATATTGCCAACCCTATCGGCACCATTCTCTCCGCCGCGATGCTGCTGCGCTACAGCTTTGATCTCGCCGAAGAGGCAGGCTGCATCGAAAACGCCGTGTCCGCAGTCCTCGACCAGGGCTTCCGCACCGCCGATATCATGGACGCGGACGGCAAAATTACAGGCTGCGCTGAAATGGGCAATTTGATTGCCCAGCACCTTACGAAAGGATGATCTGCTTTGCTATTGTCAGGATCTGACATCGTCGTCAGAACGTTGATCGAACAGGGCTGCGAGGTGGTTTTTGGCTACCCCGGCGGTCAGATCATCAACGTCTACGACTCCCTCTATAAATATCAGGATGAACTCCGTCACGTATTGACCGCCCACGAACAGGGCGCCACCCATGCCGCCGACGGCTATGCCCGCGCTACCGGAAAAGTCGGCGTTGTCATTGCCACCTCCGGCCCCGGCGCTACCAACCTCGTCACCGGCATCGCCACCGCTTTTCTGGATTCCGTCCCAATGGTGGCCATTACCGGCAACGTCCCCAGCTACCAGATCGGTACTGACAGCTTTCAGGAAATTGATATCACCGGCATCACCCTGCCGATTACCAAGCATAACTATTTCGTTGGCTCTGTCGAGACGCTGGCCGATACCATTCGTGAAGCTTTTCAGCTTGCCATGTCCGGACGCCCCGGCCCGGTGCTCATTGATATCCCCAAGGATGTCCAGGTCGCTAAATGCGAGTACGAACCCCGCCTGCCTGTGGGTCCGGAACCGAATCATGCCGCCAAAGACGTCCGCATTGAGGAGGCGGCCAAGTGCATCAACGACGCCCAGCGGCCCTTTATCTACTTCGGCGGCGGCCTCATCACCAGTCGCGCCCAGGACGAACTGCTTGCCTTGGCCGATAAGATCGACGCCCCTGTGGGATGCTCTTTAATGGGCATCTCCGGTCTGCCCACAGATCATCCCCGTTTCCTCGGGATGCAGGGTATGCACGGCCGCTACGCATCCTCTATGGCGATGCACCACGCCGACTGCATCATTGCGCTGGGCGCACGCTTTAACGACCGCGTGACCGGAAACCGGGCGAAATTTGCCGTCAATACGAAAATCGTCCATATCGATGTGGACGGCTCGGAGCTGGGCAAGACCGTAAACGCCGCCAACGGCCTGCGCGGCGATATCAAGCTCACCCTCCAAAAATTGCTGCCTCTCATCCGTCCCACCAAACGCCCCCAGTGGCATGAGGAGGTGGAGGGGTTCCGAAACGCGGAGACTCATGACACTGTCCCCAGCACCGATATGACCCCCAAAAATGCAATTCTGACTCTGAACAAGCACCTGAACGAAAACACCCCGGTGGCTACCGACGTGGGCCAGCACCAGATGTGGGCCGCTCAGAACCTCTTTTTCCGCCGCAGCCGCCGGTTTCTCTCCAGCGGCGGCCTGGGTACAATGGGCTTCGGTATGGGCGCGGCCATTGGCGCACAGACTGGCACCGGCGAACACGCCGTGCTGATTACCGGCGACGGCAGCTTCGGTATGTGCCTCAATGAGCTGGCTACCGCTGTCACCTATAAAGTCCCTCTGGTTATCCTGATCCTCAATAACGGCGTGCTTGGTATGGTGCGGCAGTGGCAGACCCTTTTCTTTGACAAGCATTACTCCAATACCATTCTGGACCGCAAAACCAATTTCGTCCGGCTGGCCGAGGCTTTTGGCGGACAGGGCGAGGCCGTGGCGTCCCTTGAGGAGCTGGACCAGGCCCTCAGCCGTGCTTTTGCCGCCAACGGCCCCTATGTCATTGACTGCGCCATTGATAAGGATGAATTCGTCCTGCCGATGCTGCCGCCGGGCGGGTCTATGGATGATATTATTGTAAAGGTGGGTGATTGAGATGAAACAGTATATTGTGGCGGTGCTGGTGCGCAACCAGGCCGGCGTACTGAACCGCGTCACCAGTATGTTCCGCCGCCGTCAGTTCAACATCGATATGCTGACCGTGTGCGAGACAGAATCACCGGATTACTCCCGTATTACCATTCGCTTCCACGGCGACCCCCGGCTTAAACAGCAAATCATTGACCAGCTCTACAAGCTCCCTATTGTCTGCTCCATACAGGAGCTCAAACCGGACACCGCTGTGTGCCGGGAGCTGCTTCTGGTGAAGGTCGCTAACGATCCCTCTACCCGCAGCGATATTTTAGCGGCGGTGGAAGCCTATGAAGCGAAAAGCGTAGACTATACCCGGGATTCCATTGTCATCCAGCTCACCGGCGATACCGGCCGCATCGACGCTTTTATCAATCTGATGCGCGACTATAAAATTTTGGAAATCTGCCGCACCGGAGTCGTTGCTCTGGAACGCGGCAGCGGTACAATACGTCAGGATGCAAACTCCTAAATATTCAATCTTTAAAGTGAGGTAATCTGTCATGGCAAGAATCTTTTATCAGCAGGACTGCGACCTGCAAAAGCTGAGCGGCAAGACCGTCGCAATCATCGGCTACGGCTCCCAGGGCCACGCCCACGCCCTCAACCTGAAAGAGAGCGGCGTGGACGTCATCGTGGGCCTGTACGAGGGCAGCAAGAGCTGGGCCAAGGCCGAAAGTCAGGGCCTGAAGGTCATGACCTCCGCCGACGCCGCCAAAAATGCCGACATCATCATGATCCTGATCAACGACGAGAAACAGGCCAAGCTCTATAAAGAGAGCATTGAGCCGAATCTCACCGAGGGCAAAACCCTTGCCTTCGCCCACGGCTTCAACATCCACTTCGGTTGCATCAAGCCCCCCAAAAACGTAAACGTCATCATGATCGCTCCCAAAGGCCCCGGCCATACCGTGCGCAGCGAGTATCAGGCCGGTAAGGGCGTGCCCTGCCTGATCGCCGTGGAGCAGGACGCTACCGGCGACGCTTGGGACATCGGTCTGGCGTATGCGCTGGGCATCGGCGGTGCGCGGGCCGGCGTGCTGGAGACCACCTTCCGCACCGAGACCGAAACGGATCTGTTCGGCGAGCAGGCGGTTTTGTGCGGCGGCGTGTGCGCATTGATGCAGGCCGGTTTCGAAACCCTCGTTGAAGCCGGGTACGACCCCAGAAACGCTTACTTTGAGTGCATCCATGAAATGAAGCTGATCGTGGACCTGATCTATCAGAGCGGCTTCAAGGGTATGCGCTACTCCATTTCCAACACCGCCGAGTACGGCGACTATGTCACCGGCCCGAAGCTCATTACCGCTGAGACCAAAAAGACCATGAAAAAGATCCTTCAGGATATCCAGGACGGCACCTTTGCCAAGGACTTCCTCCTCGATATGTCCGCCGCCGGAAGCCAGGTCCACTTCAACGCCATGCGCAAGCGGGCCCAGGAACATCCCTCCGAGGTCGTCGGCGAGGAGATCCGCAAGCTCTACAGCTGGAGCGATGAGGATAAACTGATTAACAACTGATTCCGTTCAGCGGGGGGGCAAAAATGCCTCCTCGCTGTACGCGCATTTTATATCTGGAAGGAAAACGATTTATGAAAAGTGATTCCCTCAAGCTTGGCCCGCAGAACGCACCCCACCGCGCCCTTTATCACGCCCTCGGTTTGACCGAGGAGGAGATTAGCCGTCCGCTGGTGGGCATCGTCAGCTCCTATAACGAGATCGTGCCCGGCCATATGAACATCGACAAGATCGTTGAGGCCGTGCGCATCGGCGTGGCAATGGCCGGAGGTACGCCCGTTGTCTTCCCCGCAATCGCTGTCTGCGACGGAATCGCAATGGGTCACGTGGGCATGAAATATTCCCTTGTCACCCGCGACCTGATTGCCGATTCCACCGAGGCTATGGCCCTCGCCCACGGCTTTGACGCGCTGGTTATGGTCCCCAACTGCGACAAAAATGTCCCCGGCCTGCTCATGGCCGCCGCACGGCTGAACCTGCCCGCGATTTTTGTCAGCGGCGGTCCGATGCTGGCCGGTCATATTGACGGCGGAAAGACCAGCTTTTCCACAATTTCCGAGGCCGTAGGACAGTACAACGCCGGAAAAATGTCCGAAGAAAAACTGCGGGAGTACGAGTGCAAAACCTGCCCCACCTGCGGCTCCTGCTCTGGTATGTACACTGCCAATTCAATGAACTGCCTCACCGAGGCGTTGGGCATGGCCCTCCGCGGCACCGGCACAATTCCCGCCGTCTACTCCAGCAGAATCGAGCTGGCTAAGCACGCCGGTATGGCTGTGATGAAGCTCATTAAAGAGGATATCCGTCCCCGGGATATCATGACCCAAGACGCATTCTATAACGCCCTGACCGTGGATATGGCTCTGGGCTGCTCCACAAACAGTATGCTGCATCTCCCCGCTATCGCCCATGAGTGCGGAATAGAGATCAATCTCGATATCGCCAACGGCATCAGCGAAAAAACCCCCAACCTCTGTCATCTGGCCCCCGCCGGACGGACCTATGTTGAGGAGTTGGACGAGGCCGGAGGCGTGTACGCCGTCATGAACGAGCTGAACAAGAAAAATCTGCTCCATACCGCCTGCCTGACCGTGACCGGAAAAACGGTGGGCGAAAATATCGAGGGGTGCGTCAACCAGAATCCGGACGTCATCCGGCCTGTCGAAAATCCCTACAGCGAGACCGGCGGCATCGCCGTTCTGCGGGGCAATCTGGCCCCCGACGGAAGCGTCGTTAAACGCTCCGCCGTAGCCCCGGAAATGCTGGTGCATGAGGGTCCTGCCCGTGTCTTTGAGTGCGAGGAGGACGCCCAGGCCGCTATCAACGCGGGTAAAATTAATCCCGGCGATGTGGTCGTCATCCGCTACGAGGGCCCCAAGGGCGGCCCCGGTATGCGGGAGATGCTCAACC
>CAMWSZ010000210.1 GCA_947177005.1 uncultured Clostridia bacterium
CTACAAGTACATCCCCATGTACGGCATCCAGATCGCCTTCCGGGACTTTGCGCCGGGCCTTGGCTTCTCCACCAGCCCTTGGGTAGGATTCCAGTGGTTTACCCGGTTCTTCAAGGCCCCCACCTTCAGCCGCATGATGAGGAACACCATCCTGATCAGCGTGTACGGCCTGCTGTGGAGCTTCCCCATCCCTATCGTTCTGTCCCTGATTATCAACCAGTGCCGCTTTGCGAAGTTCAAGCGCGTGGTACAGACGGTCCTTTACGCGCCCCACTTCATCTCCGTCATGGTTATCTGCGGTATGGTCAAGATCTTCCTCAGTCCCTCGGGCGGACTGCTGAACCTGATTCTCGGCACCCAGATCGACTTCCTGACCCAGTCGGAAGCGTTCCGGACCATCTACATTGCCTCCGGCATCTGGCAGGACGCAGGCTGGGGCTGTATCATCTACTTAGCGACCTTGGCCAACGTGGACCCCGGCCTCTATGAGGCGGCAAAGGTGGACGGCGCATCCGTCTTCCAGCGCATCCTCAACATCGACGTCCCCGAACTGCTCCCCATGGTCATCCTGAACCTCATCATGGCTGCCGGCGGCATCATGAATGTGGGCTTCGAGAAGGTCTGGCTGCTCCAGACCGACCTGAACAAAGCAACCTCCGACGTAATCGCCGTGTACGTGTACCAGCAGGGTATCGAGCAGGCCAAGTACAGCTACTCAACCGCTGTCGGCCTCTTTAATACGGTCATTAACATCGCGTTGCTGATTGTCGTCAACAAGATTACGTCCAAGGCTTCGGACGTCGAGTTCGTGTAAGGAGGGGAATCAAACAATGAACGCATCCGCTAAAAAATCCACCGGCATGAGCGATAAAGTCAGCGACGTAATCATAGCAATCATCCTGACGGCCTGTCTGATAATTGTGGCCTACCCCCTGTACTACGTCCTTGTCGCCTCCGTGTCCGACCCCTACGATGTGTACGCAGGCAAGACCTTCCTCTTCCCCAGCCAGTTTACCTTGGACGGTTATAAAGCGGTGTTCGCCGACCCGGACCTTGTCTCCGGCTTCCTGAACTCCGTGAAGTACACCGTCGTCGGCACCTGCTTCTCCGTCATCATGCTGTACATCACCGCCTACCCACTGGCCCAGAAGGACCTGCCGGGCCGTAAGCTCATCAGCCTGTTCTTTGTCTTCACCATGTATTTCGGCGGCGGACTGATCCCCACCTACCTGGTTGTCCAGAAGACGGGCCTTATCGGCAATATGTGGTCCCTGTTCCTCCCCGGCGGTGTGGGCGTGGGCAACATGATCGTCGTGCGCAACTACTTCCAGAACAGCATCCCCCACGACCTGGTGGAAGCCTCCGAAATCGACGGCTGCACCAAGTTCCGCACCTTTATCAGCGTGGTTATCCCCCTGTCCATGCCGATTCTTGCCGTGCAGGCGGTGTTCGCCATGGTGGCCTACTGGAACGACTGGTTCACCGCTATGATCTACCTGGGCGGCAAGGGCTCCCCTCTGCCTCTGGTGCTGCGCGGCATCCTGATGAAGAGCAGCGCGGCTGCGGATCAGGTGGCCATGATGGACGGCGGCTATGCCGAATTGCAGAAGCAGACGGAACTGATCAAGTTCTGCTCCATGATCGTGGCGGCTGTCCCCATGCTGATCGCGTACCCCTATGTTCAGAAGTACTTTGAGAAGGGCTTTATGGCCGGTGCGGTCAAGGGCTGATCTCATCTACAAGAAAAATTTGAAAAAGGAGTAATATCATGAGGAAAAGTTTGAAAAAAGTTCTGTCTCTTGGCTTGGCGGCAGCTTCCATGACCGGCCTGCTGGCCGGCTGCGGCGGCGGTGACAGCGGTGGCGGCGGCGGGAACGTCAGCAGCGGCGAACCGAATACCAACACCGACCAGACCGAGTTCAACATCATTTCCGGCATCTCCGCCCTGTCTTCCGGCTATAAAGACAATCCCGTCCTGAATCAGATGATGGAGAACGCGGGCATTACGATCAACTGGGAGACCATGAGCGACTCCCTGGGCGAGCAGGTCAACATCCGCCTGTCCGCCGGCGGCGACCAGCTGCCCGACGCCGTGCAGGCTGTGGGCTGGTCCAACTATGACCTGGGCCGTTACGGCCGCGGCGGCACCTTTATCGACCTGACCCCCTATATCACAGATCCCGAGATCATGCCCAACCTCTCCGCGATTCTGGAGAAGTACCCCAAGTACAAGGCCGCCATTACGCAGGACGACGGCAAAATCTACGGCCTGCCCGCCGGTGAAATGATGGGCACCAGCGCTACCGGCGCTGCGGATGACTATTCCATCCACTCCATCCAGCAGTTCTCCATGATCAACAAGGCGTGGCTGGATGATCTGGGACTGGCCGTTCCTGAGACGGTCGATGAGCTGAAAACCGCCCTCCAGGCATTCAAGGACAACGACATGGCCGCCAAGATGTACGGCAACGATCCCGGTTCCACCATTCCGATGTCCTTCGGCTTTGACCAGTGGTGCTGGGGCCAGAACATCTTCTACGCTCCTTTCGGCGTGACCAACTGGTCCGATGTATGCACGGACCTGCGTCTGACCAAGGACAAACAGGTCGTATTCGACTGCGTTGACGACGGATACCGTGATGCCATCACTTATTACCATGATTGGTATGCGGACGGTCTCATTGATATCGAGGTATTCAGTCAGGACGACAAGCAGTACATCTCCAAGTGTACCCAAGGCAAGGTGGGTGTAGCCACCTGGTGGGAGATCAGCGAGCTCATGGGCGACCATGCCGGTGATTATGTCTACCTGCCCCCGCTGAAGGGTCCCGACGGTACCTGCACCGTAACCATCAAGTCCGCCGGTTCCGCCATTAACTCCGGCAACCTGTCCATCACCAAAAATTGCAAGAGTCCTGTCAACCTGCTGAAATTCTATGACCAGTGGTACACCGGCGAGAACGTCATGCAGCTCCAGTATGGTCCCATTGGCGTGTACTTCAAGGAGGAAAAGGATGCTGACGGCATGTATGTTTCCCTCACCGATGACGAGGCCAAGGCGCAGTTCAACAAGTCTGTCGGCGAACTGAAGAGCGCCAACGAAGTGGCTGGCCCCAAGCTGATCCTCTCTGAGTACTACACCAACGTCTTCCATATGGAGGACCGCGCTATGCAGCGTCTGGAAGACCTGGAGAACTTCTGGTTCAACTATGTGGATGACTTCACCTTCTATCCCGTGGACTGCGTGTTCACTGAGGCCGAACTGAATGACCTGGATATGTACCGCGCCGACTTTGAGACCTATGTCAAAGAGCGGGAAGCCCTGTGGTTCCGTGACGGCGGCCCCTCCGACGCTGATTGGGAAGCCTACAAGCAGGAACTTGTTGATACTTATGGCATGAACCAGATTCTGGAAGTCTACCAGGGCGCCTACGAGCGGTATGTTGCTGCTGAATAAGCAATTTTAACAAAGTATTTCTCATTTTTCACTCTCCTCAAATGTCTATACAGGAAGGGGCGGCTCCGCGCCGCCCCTTTTTGCAAGACTATCCATATAACGCAGAATCTGTTCTGCCCCAATTTATAGAGAAATTGATTCCCGCTGCTGTAAATCTGCCAGTTTCGGGCCCTGACCGGCCTGTTTGAATAAATTACCACTTTCCATTTCAGGAGGAACAACCATTATGATGAGCGAAGCCCTTCAGAAGGCCCGAGAGTTCGAGGCCCAGTACAGCCCACATATCCCCGCCGCCGAGCGGCCCGCGTTTCACGTCACCCCTGCCATCGGCTGGATGAACGACCCCAACGGCTTTTCCATCTACAAGGGGGAGTACCATCTTTTCCACCAGTATCACCCCTATTCCAACGAGTGGGGCCCCATGCACTGGGCTCATCTGAAAAGCAGGGATCTGATTACTTGGGAGCGGCTGCCCGCCGCTCTGGCCCCGGACAGGGACTATGACGCGGCGGGATGCTTCTCCGGCGGCGCGGTGGAGCTGCCGGACGGGCGGCAGCTGCTGTTATATACCGGTGTTCAGCGGGGCCACACTCCGGAGGGGTACATTCAGGACATCCAGACCCAGTGCGCTGCCATTGGCGATGGGGTGGACTACGAGAAATGTCTGGATAACCCCGTTCTGGAGGCGAATGATCTGCCCGAGGGCGGCAGCGCCATCGACTTCCGCGACCCGAAAATCTGGCGCGGGGATGACGGCGTCTACTACGCCGTCATCGGCAACCGTACAGAGGACGGCAGCGGGTCGATCCTGCTCTACCGCAGTACGGACGGCTTGAAATGGGAGCTGGAGCGGATGCTGGACCGCTGCAACAACCAGTACGGCAAGATGTGGGAGTGCCCGGACTTTTTCCCGCTGAATGGGAAGCTGGTACTGATCACCAGCCCTCAGGACATGACGCCCGTGGGTCTGGAGTTCCACGCAGGCAACGGCGCGATGTGTCTGATCGGAGACTATGATCCCGCCGGGAAGGGTTTTTCCCGCCAGTTCGTGCAGGCGATTGACTACGGTCTGGACTTCTACGCCCCCCAGACGCTCCTGACAGAGGACGGACGGCGGGTAATGATCGCCTGGATGCAGAACTGGGCCACTGTAGGAGCCAAGCCCTACCACTGCCGCTGGTTCGGACAGATGACCCTGCCCCGGGAGTTGGCGGTGAAGGACGGGCGGCTGTACCAGAACCCCGTGCGGGAGCTGGAAGCCTATCGGGGACAGTGCATCATACACCGGAACATCCCCGTCAGCGCGGAGGTGAATCTGCCCGGCGTTCAGGGACGGATACTGGACATGACCGTCACCGTCCGGCCCATGGGCGGCGAGATGTACCGCTGGTTCCGCATCCGGGTGGCCAAGGACGGGGAGCATGAGACCATCATCCGCTACCGTCCCAGCGATGGTACGGTGAAGATCGACCGGACCCGCAGCGGACTGCCTCACGACATCGTACATACCCGCAGTTTCCTGGTGGGGTATCATGAGGGTGAGATTAAGCTGCGGATTATTCTGGACCGGTTCAGCATCGAGGTGTTCGTCAACGACGGCGAACAGGCCGCCAGCTCTGTGATTTACACCCGGCAAGAGGCCGATGTGATTAGCTTCGAGGCTGGTGGCCCGGTGCTGATAGATGTGGAGAAGTATGATCTCATTTTTGCCGGATGAGGAGGCCCCTCTGAAGCTTCCGGAAGAGGTCTGGATGCAGACGCGGTTTACTGATAGGGCGCTTTACGACTGCGGCGTATTTTGCTCGAAAGATTTAGAAAGGATGTTTTATTATGATGAAAAAATTTGATGTAGTGGCTTTGGGAGAGCTTCTGATTGACTTTACGGAAAACGGCCTCAGCGGCCAGGGCAACACCCTTTTTGAGGCCAACCCCGGCGGCGCACCCTGCAACGTGCTGGCGATGCTGAAGAAGCTGGATCGGGACTGCGCCTTTGTAGGCAAGGTCGGAAATGATATGTTCGGGCTTCAGCTGCGGAACGTGGCCGTGAGCGCGGGCATCTGTATGGACTACCTGGTCACGGACAGGGACGCCCGTACCACCCTGGCCTTTGTGAAAAACACCAGCACAGGCGACCGGGATTTCTCCTTCTACCGCAATCCCGGCGCGGACATGATGCTGCGGGAATCGGAGGTGCCTGAGGAGGCCGTCAAGAACTGCCGCATTTTCCATTTCGGCACGCTGTCCATGACCCATGAGGAGGTGCGGAAAGCGACCCTGCGGGCCATTGCGTACGCGAAGGCGGGGGGCGCGATGATCTCTTTTGACCCGAATCTCCGTCCGCCGCTGTGGGAGAGTCTGGAGGAGGCAAAGGAGCAGATAGCTTACGGACTGGGACAGTGCGATATTTTGAAAATCGCGGACAATGA
>CAMWSZ010000211.1 GCA_947177005.1 uncultured Clostridia bacterium
CAATCACGCTGGCCGTTGCGATGGAAACAATTGCCAGCAGAGAGAGTACGCAGACAATCTCTTCAAATCTTTGGATGACAAGATCCAAGCCGTTGAGAGCTTTTTTCATTTCATTTCCCTCTTTCAATAAAAATTCATTTTCTCAGGCATCAAAAAGTGATAACCGCCTTGATGGCCTCTCCCGATTTGGCATCCTCAAAAGCCTTCAGGGCATCTTTATAGTCATATACGCTGATAATCTTTTTCAGGTCGTTCTGTGCCCGCTCCATCATATACATGACAGCAGAGCTTCCGTCTGTTCTCCGATAAACAGTCGGCCCCTTTGCGCCGGCCAGCGTCAGCTCCTTGCGGAAAATGGGCAGCGGGTCAAAATCCCGGATGGTTCCATGGTAAACGCTGCCTACCACGACCCGCCCGCCAGAGCGGACCACCCGTATGGCATCCGTCAGCACCTGGGGTGAGCCGGTGGCCTCAATGGTCACATCTGCACCCTTCTCACCGCAAATCTGCCGGATTTGCGCCATGCCGTCCTCATCGTTGCCAACTACCGCGTCGAAGATACCGGTCTGACGGGCTTTTTCCTGCCGGGCCGGCCTCCGTCCGACACATACGATAGCGCCTGCTCCCAGCTGCTTCAGCATGATCGCCGCAATAATGCCCATTGCACCAAGGCCAAAGACCACGACATTATCTCCCGGCTTTATATTCGCCTGCATTGCGATATGGTAGGCACAGTTGGCCGGTTCCAGCAAAGAGGCGGTAATGTCATCCAGCGTGTCAGGAATCTGACTCAGGAAACCATAGTCCGGCGTACTGTGGACCAGCGTTTCCTCGGTAAAGCCGCCCGGCAGAAGCGCGTCATTCATGCTCCTGCAATAGTTCGGCAAACCGTTCCTGCAATTCCAGCACTGGCCGCAGGTCCGAGCCAATTCGGTTGCCACACGCATCCCGGGCTGGAAACCGCAGCTGTCATCCGCAGTCTCCGTCACGACACCGGAAAACTCGTGGCCGAAATACAGCTCCTTGGTCATGTCACGCGTTCCGTTCAAAAGCGCAAGATCGCTGCCGCAAATGCCGCAGGCGCTGACATGCACTTTTACAGTGCCACTTTGCAGCGCGGGGCCTTCCTCTACTGTTTGCAGCTGAAGGTCACCCGGCGCAAGTAATGCGATTTTCTTCAACATAAAAACCCTCTCCTCTCCTATTTCTCATATGCTGCCAGCAGTTCCCTTGCGTCCGCGCCGGCACTGCTCCAATCCAAGGGAATATCCGCCTCAACGGTCAGCGTACCATCATAGTCCTTCAGCTGACTGAAAAATGGAGCATAGTCATAGTCGTCCCGCAGATTCGGATACTTCCGCTCGGGATACGAAAGCGGATAGTCTATATGGACGTGGTGTACGATGTCCCGATACTGTACCATGTCCTCAAAGGGTTCCTTGTTCCAGACAAAATGCCGGATATCCGCCATGGCAAAGAGGTTGGGCATATTTGCCGCCTCAATCACCCGTGCGGCCTCTGGCATCGTATTGATATAGTTGGAATACTTGGGCCCCAGAGGCTCAATCAGGACCTCCTGTCCCTGCTCCCCGGCAATCTCACACAGCATCCGCAGGAACTGGATAAATACCTCTTCCTTTTTTATGCTGTCCTCGTCAATCAGCCAGCGGGCCTTGCCGTTGCCGAACAGGAGTGTCTTGATCCCAAGCTCGCCCGACTTTTTACAGGTGGACTTCAAATAGAATTCCAGCGACGTCACCTGAAAGCCCGGCACAAAAAAGAGCGGTTCCGCTACCGGCAGCAGCCTTGCCCCGGTCGGGATCGGAAACGCGGTTTCTGCCACATGTGCCTTGAACGCGGCGAACTTTTCATCGCTCAAAGCCTCCAGCTCCGGCATATCCAGCTCCGCGTAATCGAAACCAGCCTTCCTGATTTCGTCATAATCCTTGATAAAGCCAAATCCACCAAGTCTCATAGCAATCCCTCCTTTAAATTACACATAAACATTATCGGAGTCCGTCAAGAATCTCCGGCGAAAACCCTTCAAAGGCCCGTTCCCGCATCAGGTCCTGTACTTCCGCAAGCGTGGGAAGGCTGGTGATAGCGCCCATACGGGAAACAGTGATCGCCGCGGTATGGCTTGCGAAGGCGAGGGCCTGCTCCTGGGAAAGCCCCGCTGTCAGTCCAGTGCAGAAAGCAGCGACAAAGGAGTCACCAGCCGCGGTGGGATCGGCCACATGCGGCATTTTGACGCATTGCGTGTGATGAACGCCGTCTTTTCCTGCAACAACGGAGCCGTTGCCGCCCATTGTGATAATAAGATTTTCCACACCGCGATTTTGGAATGCCTGCGCGACCGCCTTTACATCGTCGAAGTTGATTCCGTCCCCAACGCGGATCTCGTGATTGGCCAGAATAGCTGCCTCATGCTCGTTGGGAGAAAGATAGGTGGCACAGGAAAGCAGCTTATCCGACATCGGCGCCGCCGGAGCGGGATTCACCATGACGGAGGTGCCGGCATCGTGGGCCCATTGGGCCACGGTTTCCACGACGGGCATAGGGAGCTCGAACTGGAGGATCAGCATATCGTAGCTGCCGATCTCCTCTTTCAGCCATGCAAGTTCATCCACCGTGATTGTGAAATTTGCGCCGGGGCAGACGGTGATCCTGTTCTGCGTTCCGCTGCCGGTGACCTCCAGCAGAATAACAGCAACGCCGGTCGCCTCTGTTTCATCGGTCAGAACATGAGAAACGTCCACATCGGCTTCGCTGGCGACGGCAAGCAGCTTTTTTCCGAAATCATCGCGGCCAACCTTGCCGGCCATGGTGACATCCGCGCCCAGCCGGGCGCATTGGACAGCTTGATTCAGCCCCTTGCCGCCGGGAGCAGTCTGAAATTTCATGCCAATGACCGTTTCCCCGGAATTGGGCACGCGTCCGGTGGATGCAATAACGTCCATGTTAAAGCTGCCAACGACCAGAATTTTAGGCTTTTTCAGCATGATAACCGATCCTTTCCCTTCAGTCTTTTGCCGCTTCATTCATGCGGTCCAGAATGCGCCGGACCGTCAGCATCTCCCGGATCGACGCCCGCGGCCTTCTGCCGTTCACATAGTCATCCAGCGTCGCTTCCACAAACTTGGGATAGTAGACGTCACTGTCCGTGCTCAGGGAGATATTCATGACCTCTTTGCCGTATTCCCGCGCTTCCAGACGGTTCTCGGCCAGGGTGTAATAGCCGTTTTCCGTTACAATGCACCAACGGTTTTCCCGCTTGGCTTCCTCATCCATAGGATAGGCATAGCCGGTTTCCAGTACCAGCGACGCGCCTGTCTCCATTTTGAGCAGGGAGGAACCATAGATTTCAATGTCATAAGTACCATTGTACTGATATGCTGAGGAGAGAACGTCAGCGGAGGCGGAGTCCGTCAGATACAGCGCCATGTCGATGAAATGAACACCGAGATTTGTCATACAGCCGCCGCCCGCCGTCTCTGACGCGAGCATCCACGGTGAGGATACTAGATACCGGGAGGGCGGACCGGCAATGAAGCGGTAACTCATGTGGAGAATTTTGCCGCTGAGAAGGGATTCCTTGAGTTTTGCTACGGTGTCGCTGTAGCGCCAGACAAAGGGAATGGCGCAGAAAGCGTCCGCCTTTTCAGCAGCCTCAGCGACCTTCAGGACTTCGCCCTCACTCATACCCGCTGGCTTTTCGATGGCAAAGGGGATTTTGCGGGCGATGAGCTCCAGGGCCATAGCCGTCATCTCGTTATGCGGGGCAAAGGCAAACACAAAGTCCGGGTGCATTTCATCCAGAAGCGCTTTCCAGTCCGTGAAAGAATGGCAGCCGAGCTGCTGGGCGAATTGCTCTGAGATCGTCTCGTTGGAGTCGCTGACGGCAACGACAGATCCTTTGGACAGCGCGGGGAAATACAGCGGCACATGCCAGTGGCTGACGCCAAGGAACGCGATTTTCAGTTCGTTTACATTCATGGGCGAAACTCCTTTCCAGTAAGCGTGTCGTAGGTACAGATTAGATATCAGAGAGAACCTTGCGCAGATATTCGATAGACTTTTTCATACCGATAGACGCATCAGGGATATCATCGGGATGCCACCGGCGCTCGTATTCTAAAGAAAGCCAGTCCTCGTATCCGGCGGCTTTCACTTGACGCAGGATTTCGGGCCACGGAATAATCCCTTCCCCAACGATCCGAGTATAGACGTTTCGCTCCGACTCGTCCGGGTGGGATAAGTCAGAAGAAGTAAACGCGATGTTGCCCTCGTGGAACCACAGGTCTTTGACGTGCATATGACCGATCAACCCAGTCTGTAACGCGATGGCCTGCTGATAGTCCTCGCAGCCCGTGAAGGTCAGGTTGGCCTGATCGTAGAGGATACGGACGGCGCTGCTGTTGATATCACGGATCAGATCCGCGCTTTGGCGCGCGGAGAGCGTCATAGTGTTGAAGTGATTCTCAATCACCAGCGTGACGCCCTTGGCGCGGGCCTTTTCACCAAGATACCGCATGGACTCGATCAGCTTTGCCCGCTTCTCATCCAGCGCGTCCGTCTCCCCGGCGGACAGATTGCCGCCGTAGATGCGGATGCGGTCTGCGCCAAGGAAGTCGCAGTAGTCGATCACCTTTTCGATAGCGGCCACTTCGCTTTTGCGGACTTCCTCGTCCAGGGAATTGAAACGGGAGTTGTAGGGCGTCAGGCAGACAATCTGAATGCCGCTCTCCTTTGCGCAGTCTTTTACGGCTTGCAGGGTACTCTTGTCACAGTCGCAGGGAAGGCCGGAGCGGTAATCGTCCTGCACGACGATCTCCGCGCCTTCCGCGCCGATCTGGGAGAAAAGACGGATTGCTTCGGTAACGGTGTACTCCGGCGTACCCATTGTATGTCCGGCAATTTTAAACATGGGGGTCCTCCTTTATTCCATGCCGGGAAGCCCGGCGCTGAGCAGAACGCGGTTGAGCAGCTCGTGGGTCTTGTAGGCGTCCTGCGGGCTGGTGAGGGGCATCGTGTTGTTGCGGATGCAGTCGAAGAAGTGGCGGATTGCATAGCTGAAGCCCAGCTTGTCCTCCGATTTCGCCCAGCCCATCGCCAGCGGCGTCATCTCGGTCGTATGGCGCTGCTCGTTATCCACGATGGTTACGCTCTCAGGCATATGGATCAGAACCGTGCGGTTTCCTCCGTGCATTTCGAGACTTTCCTCCCACTGCCCGGCGCTGCGGTCAGCAACCAGCAGTCCGGCGGAGCCGCTTTCAAACTGGATCTGCGCGGTGGTAAAGGTCTCATAATCGCGATCTACGTACTTTGAGATTGCCTTGACGTCCGCAGCCTCACCACAGAAATAGCGCATGAGGTCGATCATATGTACCGCGTTTTCCAGCGTCGCATGGTACTCGGTCTGGGGGCGGTTCTTCTGGGCAATGATCACATCAGGCATTCCGTCGGCCCAGGCTTCCTTCGCCGTTTTCACGACAGGAGCATAGCGCCGGTTGAAGCCGATCATTAGCTTCCGCCCAGTCTTCTCGGCCAAATCTGCGACCATAGCGCAATCCCGAAGGGTAGTTGCCATAGGCTTTTCACTGTAGGTATCCACGCCGTGGTTCAGCAAGAAAGAAATCTGATCGGCATGGACGGCTTTGGGAGTCAGTACGAAGGCGCAGTCAAGTCCCAGATCAACCAGCTTCTCAATGGAATCGACAGCCTGCTCCGCGCCATAGCTCTTGGCCGCACGGAGGGCGTTTTCGTAGTTCTTGGCCATAACGCCAACGAATTCAATATCCTCGGTCTGCGCCAGCACAGGCAGGAAGTTGTTTTTTGCAACATAGCCGGTTCCGATAACGCCAACGCGCAGTTTATCAG
>CAMWSZ010000212.1 GCA_947177005.1 uncultured Clostridia bacterium
CACCAAACCGCTCCCAAAAAGTACCCGCGTGATCTCCGGGGACTTCTCCTGTGCTAGGCAAGCTGCCAGCACCGCCCGCCCGTGTGTCGTCGGTTTGAATCCATAATCCATAGTCTTTTACTCCTCCTTTTTGATTTCCGGCACCGATAGCGATGCTGTTAAACCCATGTTCTGGCCTCCAGTGTTCATTTGACTTTTGAGTTTGGTATCGTCTGCCCGTTCTGGTATGGGGATAGATGCCTCTGTAGTCCCAGCGCCGCCAGTCCGCAGGCTGTCTTTGAATTGGAATGTGTCGCCCTGCTCCGGTACTGCCATAGACGGGCCAATCGCGCCTACGCTGCCTGTATGCAGGCTGTTTTGGAACTTGAAATGTTCCTCTTGCTGCGGAACCGGCATTGTCGAGCCGACTGCTCCAGTTCCGCCGAACCGCGCAGAACCTTGGAAGTCAAAATCGTCCGCCTGCTGCGGGACAGCAACGCTTGTGTCAATGGAGCCTGCGCCTCCAATTCCCGCCTTTTCCTTGAATTGGAAGTTGTCGGGCTTAGCAGGTATTGCCATGTTTGTTCCAATAGCCCCAGCTACGCCGAGGTTGGCCGCTGTGCGGAAATCAAAATCGTCTGTTGTCTGCGGGATTGCCATACTCGCCCCGATTGCTCCGGTTCCTCCAATTCTGGCCTTGCGGTGAAGATCGTAATTATCCTCTGCCTGCGGGACAGGCATATTGTGTTCAATGGACGCCACGCCGCCGATTCTTGTAACGTTTTGGTAATCGTACTCGTCCTGCGCCTGCGGAATGGGAATTTCCATAAAGATAGAGCCTGCTCCACCAACGCGCATTATGCCCGGTTGAATCTGGTAGCCGGTGAAAGTGCTGAAATATTTTAGTGCAAGGTGCGCGGGGATGCGTTTGAGCAGCGTTTCCAAAAAATTGGAGAGGGCAAACCCAAGGTCTACCCCCTCCACATCAATATAGATAACGCCCTTGCTGAACGCAACGGAGACCTTGCTTTCGGTGTAGAGCGCTGCAATCTCCCTGATCTCCGGTTCACCGATATGGGCATAGCCGCAGATATGGCCCATTATGACCGCTTTCCTTTCGTCTATGGTCATGGGCTTCTCGTAGGTGATACTGAGCATACCTTCCCATAGCGTGACCGTCTGTTCGTCTGCCAGCAGGATAAACTCATTGCTGATTACCCGCTCTGTACTGGCCCGCAGTTCGTCCGCCAGCCTGCCTTGTACCTTGAGAATTTCCCGCATTTCGTAAACGTCAAGGTAGAAAAGGGGCATAGCCGCGCAGAGTTCCTTGAAACTGTTTTCGTATGGATGGTTAAGATACGGCATTGATCGTCACCTCCCCCAGAACCGGGACCTGCGTATTATTCATAGGAATATTTTCCGCTTTCCCGTTCAACGTGAGGTCTCTATAGTCCACAATGCTCTTTGTGAGGCCGGAGAGGATGCCGCCGACCGTGCTTACCCTGACGATGACCTGCTCCCCCTCCGGCGTCTCTGTGACGAGGGTTTGCAGGTATCGGGTAACTGCCTCCTTCACTGCCTCCTTGACCTGCTCCGGCGTTCGTGTTCTGGCAAGCTCTGCGTCAAAGGTGAGGTTAATAAGTACCGCCTCCGCAGATACCGCCGTAAAGTGTGCCCCGATGTTGGCAACACCGTTTCCGAGTCCGTCCCCGACAACAAAGGTCTTGCCGTCTCTGGTGACTGTCATGCCGAGGTCTGCCGGGTCGATGTATTTCTGAACATCATCCCTTACCGCGTCCGATACAGGAAGACCGAGCGGGCTGATAAGGATTGCTCTCACGGTGTTCTCCCCATTCCATAACGGCTCAATCCGTGCGCTCCCCACGCCGGTTATGCTCTCACACCACGTCTTGTAATGCTGGCGGTTGCCGTTGCGGGCCGGACCGGAGATGTATTCCAGCGTCCTTGTTCGGAGGCTGTCGTCGCTTTCTGTGTCCGCCCCATACTCATAAATACCGTCGAATATGGCGGAGGTCATGCCGGTCACTGTGTCTACAGGCACGGCGATGTCTGCGGGCTGAATGTAGTTACAGGCCGTTCCCGGTGTCTCCGCCTCAAGGCACAGGTGCATTCCGTCGTCCTCGATTTCAACCAACGTGAAGTAATACCCGCTGTCGTTATGGAAAAAACGCCACCCATTCGGAGGCCGGGTGCCGGTGTAGGTAAAAAGGTATTTCGCTGTAGTTGCTGACCTCCGGTGTATTCCGTATTCGCTGGCCCGTAAATCAAGGAACTCGCCGCTTGCAGTGGTGATAAAAATAATGTGGAAAACTTGGTCGAGGTCTGCATAGTTCTTTGCGATGACATTGACAATAGCTGAGACAGAATCGAAAAAGATGCTGCCTTGCCGTGTGTCGATGCCGGGCGGAGCCTGTGCCAAAACCTCGGCCATAAGGTTTTTGTATGTCCTGTTTTCAAACATTAAATCACCTCCTCAATCCTGACGGTTCCATAAATGGTGTCCGCGTCAAAGGAAATGAATACCTTGTCATCCTCAAACGCGAGCTTGAAGTTGTCCGCTCCTGTGATGCGGGAATCCGGGCGCAGTGCGTCCCGAACAAATCCGGGGACAACCGCCTCGATGTATTCCCGTGTTGCCGTTCGGTTCTGAATGACGGCTGCCTCGACCTCGCTGCCGTATTGGTTGTCATAAATAAGGCACTTCCAGCGCGGGGTGATGATCGCCTTGCGTATGGCCTGCCGGACGGCTTCCTGCCCGTCTACAAAGCCCAAAATACGGCCTTTGTCAAGGTCAAGGCGGTATGTTTTAGTCGGAAGTTCCGCCGCCTCCTGCACTATTGAAACGGGAATCGGGATATATACGCTCTCTGCCATTTATATGACCTCCTGCCCCGCTACTCTGTCCAGCACGTAGTATAGCTTACCGTTATTGAGGGACAAAATGTGGAGCTTATCACCAACCCGCAGGGCGTTATGAACGACGATAATACCTTTTTCGAGGTTGTAGTCCTCAAGATAGTGTTTACATCCGTCTGCTTCATGGTGGCTGTCTGGCTTTGTCCAGCTATTCAGATTGCCGTCCATTTTTTGGTAGGTGGCTCTCGTCTTGTAGTCTGTGAGATGCCAAGGGACGACGGTAATGCGCTCGTTGATAATGAGCTTATCATCGCCTGTTATTTGGATTTTGAGCGGGCTGATCTGAATGACGGTGCCCTCCATAAGCTCCTCGCCTGTTGGCATCATGCTTTGAAAAAGCTGCTTGATGCTGGTTTCGCTGCCGCTGCTGTTGGTTTGTGCCACGCTATCGCCTCCTACGAAATATCTGCCGCCCACGACAGGCTGACCGACATGGTGTGTTTCCTGTCTTTGAATGTGTGGGTGTCTGAATCGACGTAAAGTGACCGGCTGATGTTGATGTGCGGGATTTTTACAAAAACGCCGACGCCTGCCACGATGTCTACACTTCCTAGGAGATCGTTGAGGGTGAGCGACCGTTGCGGAGTCTTCTTTTCATTCAAGAGCGAATTTGCAAGAGCGTTGATCTGTGCGCTGTTGAGGGTTTCGTCCGGCGTTTCGATCTCCTGCATAATTCCTATCTTGCTCTCCAGTCCGCTGTCGCTGGCCTGCGCCAAAACAGTCCCCTCGCCGCTCACCAGTTTCACGCGGGTGCGAACGTTCTCGATGGATTTGGATAATTTGTACTTGGAAACATTGGCTCCGCTCTCAAGCACCCACTGGACAATGTTATCCTGCTTCTTACGCAGGCATATAGAGCCTTTATCGCTTAATACGAAAAAGCGTGTTCCTGTGTTTTCAAACTCGAGGCTGAGAGCGTCCGCGATAGTGTCCCAGCCGGTGGCCTTTTTCTTCACATGGTCGGGGATAGAGTAGCTGCATCCTGCAACGTCTCCAGTGGGGAGGCCGAAACGGGAACAAACGTCAGAGAAAATGTCCGATGCCGTCTTGCTCTCGTAGACGAAGGTATCCCGGTTATTGCTCAAGTAAACGGCGTTGTCGTATGCCTTGAGCGTGACGGTCTTTGCTTGGCTGGTGTTCTGCGTCATAAATATCCCCCGAAAAAGTTCTTGCCCGTCATACTGGAAAATGCACTGCCAACCGTCCTCGACATCAATGCCGCTTCTTTCGTGCCAGTATCCGTCGTCGTCCAAAAGTGTCACCGTAATGGTGCGGGTCGGGCTGCCTCTGCGTCCGGCCCATGTAATGCTTTCCACAAGCTGCGTTACATCAAGGCCACCGCCTCCGCCGTTTTGGTAGACAGTGAGGTTGATTCCCTTTGCCATATTGGTTCACCTCCTACTCTGGTATGCTCAAGACCTGTCCGGGATAAATTTTGTTCGGGTTGTCGCCGACTACATCCTTGTTTGCCTCGTAGAGTTTGGTGTAGTCCGCTCCGTCTCCATAGATTGATTTTGCGATATTCCAGAGACAGTCCCCGCTTTTGATCGTGTAGGTCTTTGGGGCCGTTGTATTGTCCACACGGGTCTCCGTCTGCTGGACGGAGGCTGTGTCGCCCTCTACCGTGACCTGACGAAGCGTGACCTCTTTGTACTCTTTGAGCGTTAGGTCGTAGTGAATGGTGCCTACATCCCCGCCCTCCTCGTAGTAGTTGAACTTCTCAATGGTACAATATTCGTTAACGCCGATTCCTCCGGTAATGATGACGTGTACTGGCTTGTCGCTCTCAATCCATCCCTTTATCCGCTCCACGCAAGAGCTGGGAGGAGTGATCGAAATGTTCTCTATGCCGGGGAACGTGTTGACCGGAAAAAAGCTGCTGAATGAAAATTGATAGGCCGGGCGGGACTGCTTAATTGTGATCTCGCCCAGCCCAGTCACATCGACGGAGGTATTTTTGCTGCCAATGCTGACCGTAAATTTTTCCGGCAGGACGGGTATAAGCAGTTTTTCGGATTCTGCGTTACCGGTAATCCACATTTGATAGCTGGTATTAGTATTCATAGCTGCCGTCCCCTTCCTCGAAGATTTCTTCCTTGACGAGATTGAGCAGCGCAGGCCGGAGGTTTGCCACAAGGACTTCTACAATATCCTCCTTGCTGGCCCCGCTATTGCTGCCCACCTCAATGGGAGAGCCGCCCGAAATTTCGAGCGTAATGCGTTTTGCCTGTTCTCCGGCGTTGTCGCCCTCTGTAACGGCCTCCGAAGCGGCAAGGGTATAATTAGTCGTCCGGTTGTCATAATTGGATGTGACGGCGTTTATAAAGCGGTCTGCATCGTCCGCAGAAAGTGCCGCAGTGTCTGCTAAGCCGACACTGCTCTCCGGGCCGCCCCCGGCGTTGTCGTAGGTAGAGCTGACAGCGTTAATAAGGCGGTCGGTTTCGCTGGTGGGAAAAACAGTGCTGTGGGCCGCACCTACGATAAGCTCAGGCCCTTCCTCGCCAGCTATAAAGATGTCTTCTGCGTTAGTTGTACCGCCTGCATGACCGGGAACGCCGCTTGATGTCACGCCAACGTTGACCGTAGTTTTTGCAGAGGAAAGTGCTGCCGTGACAGCGTTCGCCACCTCTTGCGCCGCCGCTACCGCGCCTGCTTTGCCCTCCAGAATTTTTTCGGCATAGCTGTTGACAGTCTCCGTGGCGCTGACTGCCGCCTCCTCGCTCAGGTTCATATCGCTTATGATGTCTTCCATTTCACCAAGATAGCCGTTCATCTGCTCGGTGAAATTGGTTTGCCAGTCCGCCGTGGATTTAGCGACCTCATCCTGCTTAGCGCTGACTTCCGCCATAGTATTTGCGAGTGCTGCAACTGCCTCTGCATCCCCGGCCTCGATAGCCGCCGCCATGCTTGCCGCAAGTCCGGCGGCCTGCTCGCTGCCGTCCTGCGCATAGGCCATAAG
>CAMWSZ010000213.1 GCA_947177005.1 uncultured Clostridia bacterium
ATTGGTGAGATGGTTGAGCCAGTTGAAAAAGCACTCAATAGGCTGGCGAATAGAGTCGAGTCGAGAGAGGAAAAAGTGTCACCGGAAATAAGGATATCCCCCTTATGTTTTTTCCAAGGGGTAAGAAGTTCCACAGTATGCTCTTTTCTGAGCAGCTTAGCCCAGGCAGTATCGGTATAGGCTTTGTCGCTAAATAGTTGGCCCTGCTGTAAGGGAAGATGATCTTCCAACAGTTTCTTTGCTACGGGCAGATCATGCTGGGCTGCGCCGGATGCCATCAAAGACAGGGGCAGCGGTATATGACCAGGATTCCGTGCAGCAATTACATTCATTATAAACACCCTTCCATTGAGAGAGGATGTTTTTAGGGGATAAATACAATCTTGCGATATTTCTTTTGTATCGTGCATATAAAATATATATCGTATTCGGGGGTATTTATTATGATAAATAATTTCATTTCATTTGCAGAACGCCTTCAATTACTTACGGCGAATATTACGCCAATAGCTATCCTTTCTATTATTCCAGCCAATATTTTTCAATATTTGCTGTTTCTGCTGATTATGTTCTTTCTTATCTTACTGGCAGCAATCGTCTGCTCTGTCATTTCTTCCGCTCAAAAATGGTCAAAAGAGAAAGCATTAAAAAAAGCCTTTGGAATCTCAGATTTTTCAAAGTTTAAAGTCAGAAAAATGGGACGTTTCGGTTCAAAATATTACCGTGACAGCGGCTCAAACTGTTTTGAGATCCGTCTTCCGCACTGGAAATTTGCCAATGAGGACGGCAGCCGGCAAAACCGGAAGGTTAACAAAGTCATATGGGAAGAATGCAGTCTCTGGCTTCATGACAGACATAAGGTTTATGTTTTATCAACAACAAATCCCTGCGACATTATCTTTCTTGTCCACACGCTTCGCGAACAGGGGGTAGATATTGCTCCCTGCAGTCAGGAATTGGAGAAACAGGAAAGGATGGACGAGGGAAAGAAAGGTATTGATGAAGCGGTAAAAGATGTGATTGAGTCCGTTCAGGGAAACGAGAAACAGTTTATAGAATTATGCCGGTACAGACTGACTCTGCGGGGCTGCGCGCTTTCGGATGCACCCGGGAACAACTATGGACTCAACTTCTTTTACCAAAAAAACGCACAGCCGGTTATGGTAAAATGCTGCCTTGCTCCAAGAGACTATATCGTTGGAATCGAAGAGATGAAGGGCGTCAAAACGGGAACAGAAGAGTTGTTTGCGGAATCCTGCCTCTTCATCACAACCGGACACCTGTCTGTAGCTGCCGCCGGGTTTGCGATGACGAACGGGATTGAGATCATATCGGATGGAAGACTAATTGAGATGATGGAAGAGGACCGGCCGGTTCCGGCAGATAAAATGTATCTCCGTTGGGAATTGACTAACGATGATTTAAAAAGTCTGCTGTCAGAAGATTTACTGTCTCAAATTTTTTAATAGAAATGATGTTGCAGATGTTGTATAGGAGGCAGCGATGCACAAACAGTTCAAATCTATCAATATTCCCATAATACTGTCCATATTAGTCATTCTTGTGGAGCTTTGTCTGGCAGGAGCCATGATTTTTTTGTGATTTCCAGCGGATTTTCTGAAAGATATATGGTTGACGGTTCGGATTTTACAGAATTTATGCGATTAATTTTTGCTTTGTTTTGTATTGCAATACTTATAATTTTTGGAATAATAGCTGTTGTTATTCTTGCTGTGATATAGGGTATATTTTCTTATGGTTTCTGACGATCTGGAACAGGAATTTTATAATTCTAGATGACAAAGATTGGAAGCTACCCGAATAACATGAGGCGGTCATGTGGACTCCATGACCGCTCTTTTATAATTTCCCAGCGATTTACATATAAAGAAACAGTCTCTTTATTGGCTGAGTAAAAAGGATCGATATACAAAGAAAGTTTCTCGACGGAGACCAAAAATCATGAAAAGGATGGACGCGATCATGACACGAAAATTTGAAAACATTGATATCCTGCATGTTCTTCGGCGTATTATGGAACAGAATACGGCGCACTATCAGATGGATTTTCAATATGACGAAAATATAATCCGGAAAAATGCGCTGTCTGATGATAAACACGATAAAACGCTGTTCTGGTTAAGCCGTCCGTGTGGGACCAACTGTTATACGGAATGGGAAATATTTCAGAAGGATTCATGGGCATATACTGTTATTCAGCATCACGCTGAACAGGAATCGGAACACAAATTGTCCTGTGTGGTTGAGCTGACTGGAATCAAAAAAGACCTCGTTCGCGGTAATCTCTATCCTGTTGACTATATGGAGTATTGGACGGATGTACAAAAACACGCACTTTCTCCTGATATGGTTGAGGTCACCTTTGAAAATAAAGAAACAAGGATTTTTCTCCCTTCGGAGGTCGATGGGAGTTGTTTGTGGATCAAGTCCCGTTATGGACCGATTGAGCAGAAAAAACCTGTGTTTTCTGATACAGTGCCATTAGAGCGGCTGCTTGAGGTGAGAAAAACGGGCCGCGTTTCTGTTCCTGCCGGCAATATCGAAAGATATATTCATTCTATAAGAAAAGGCCCCAATAAAATCCAGTGATATAAAAAATGTGGAGTGTACTATGCAGATACACTTACAAATTTCTGCAAATCTTAATTATACAAGGAGCAATTATGCGATACTACAGCACACAGCGCCCGATCGCACCGGGTACATTCCCGAAACCCGACGGGAACAAGATTGTGAACATTCACAACTACGGCCGCAAGACCTACTGCGAGGAAATCAACCGGGAGGCATGGGGGTACATCGACTACGAAAAACACCTTACGCGGTACGATGCCGATTGCTGCGAACTTGTAACCGCACAGACAAAGACACTTCACCTGCATTATATTGGCACCGACAGTTGGGGCCGATATGTATATGAAGACGAGAATGGCCGTCTCTGGAAACTGCTTGACTGCTGCTCTCCAAGGGAAGTCTGCGAGCAGAGAGGGGACATACCATGCTCTTCGTGCGGCAACTCTTTCGATGGAGAACCTGACTGTCCTATGCCGGTATATATCAAACCTGAATTTCAATAAGTCCGGCGGCAATGGAGAAAAGAAGGCAGAGAAAAACCAGAAGAAGGAATAGAAAGGAAAGGTTAACAATGACAGAAAAAGAATTTACGCAAGAGCAGACTCGTGTGTTCAGCGAGGTTGAAAAGCAGCGGCTTGTCCCAGATAAGGATCTCTGGTTCCCGGTCACGGTCAGCTCCCGCAAACACGGAGGGGGACTTTATGTTGCCTCCGGCCAGCCCATCCGGGCGGAGGAGCGTCCTGCAGATACGAGGGGTGACACAAAGGAAATGGAGTTCAAGACCCGGTATTTCAGTTCTTTGCAGGAGGCTCAGCGGATTATGGGCGTCATTCAAAGCCTCAACATCACCGCGGAACGTATGCGTATAAGCGCCACGCAGGGGGAGGTCAAGATCTTCATCAACGGGAAATACATTCTCAACTTTGGTGACAGGATCGTGCTTCTGGAGTGCAGGGCAAATCCAGAGGACTATTATGGAGATGACATCGGCGGCTGGCGCAGCAGTGAACCGGACAGCGGTTTCGTTCTTGGGGTGATTTGGCACCCGTTCGACTGCGTTAACCACATTAGTGAGAGGGTGAGAGGATCTGTAGGACTCTCAATATAACACAAGCGGAGTGGATTGAGGGGAATTGCCAGAACAGAAAGGAATAAATATGGAAGGCTACAGAGAATTGAGAGAACGGCAGCAGCAGGAAATGAACGATTTCCCGCTTGGTTTTGCTTTCGACGATAAGCAATTCGAAGAAATGATGGCGAAATGGGGGCTTGACGCAAAAAAGGACAGCGATCTTACACAAGTAAGGCACCTTTTTGCAGGAGCCTATATTTTGAAAAAGAATATCCCGGCTTATAAGGATATGCTCGAAAGACACAGCAGAGAACTGACAGCGGCAATCGAAGAGGATGCTGCAGGGGAAAATTTTATCTGCGAAATGTTTCTCTGCGAATTAAAGAACCATGAGTATGGTTACACCAGAGATACATCGGACACTCTGGAAGCGCTGGGATACACAGCGGCGGATATCGCCGAAAATCCGCGGCTCAAACGAGGCATCGAAAAAGCTGTCACGGAAATTTGCAGATACGAGGAACCGTAATACTGGACGGATATTGGGATGATACAAAAAAATATGACAAATTAGAAAGGGGTACATCATGACAGTAAAAGAATTAACGCAGGCGCAGCTTCTGGCACTGAAACAGGCATACCTGATGGAGCGGCTGGACAGGGAAGAGAATCGCTGCCCCTCCTGGGGAGAGCTGGCTGACGCAGACGAATTGGTCTCCGATGAAGAAGTCTTTTCCGAATATGAAGGAGTCATGTTTTCTGAGGATGATCTCCTCATTAACGATTAGAAATTTTGAATCACTGCTCATATTGTTGAAAGAACAACTAAAAAAACAGTAAAAACACCCTGTCTTTAGCCAGGAGCAATTCAGAGATGCGGACCAAGGTGATATCCTGGTCCGCATTTTTATAAGAGCTATAAATGAGCAAAATTGTACGATTACCCAAATCTGTTTTTTCAATAGAAGGAAAGCAAATTAGATATATTTATGCTTAGATGCATATTATAATAAAGAGCGGCGCCTTAACTCATAACAGTGCAGACAGCGAGTGAATTTTAATGGTTAATCTTTCAATATGGCATTGGAGTTAATGCCTGCATTGCCGGAGAAAAGTATAGATCTAATTCTATGTGATCTTTCGTACGGGACAACAAAATGCGCCTGGGATGTAAAAATACCCTTGGAAGCCTTATGGCAGCAATACGATCGAATCTGCAAAGAAAATGCCGCAGTTTTGTTGTTTAGACAAGAACCGTTTTCATCGCTGCTGCGGATTAGCAACCTGAAAGCATATAAATATGACTGGTACTGGGAGAAAGAACGGCTGACAAACATCGCGCAGATAAAAAAACGAGCAGGCAAAACAATCGAAACAATCAGTGTGTTTTACCGAAAACAGCCGGTCTATCATCCTCAAATGTCCGTCTATACTGGCCCGCACCGGTCTAACAAGGGTAGAAACGGCAAGTTGGAAGATTTAATAGACTGGCGGGGAAAGCCTGTTAAAGAGTATAGCGATACTGGGCTGAGATACCCAACACAGCTCCTGAAATTCCAGAGGGACTGTCTGACATACAATTTGCATCCAACACAGAAACCGGTCGCATTGCTCAAACATCCGATCCGTACATATACAGATGAGGGAGATATTGTTTTGGATAATTGTATGGGCAGCGGGTCAACCGGAATAGCATGCCTAAATACAAACCGAAGTTTCATAGATATAGAACTGGATACATATTGGTTTAAAACCGCAGAACAAAGAATAAATCAGAGGACATGAGATGAGATAAGTGAAGCTGCAAAAAGAATCTAAAGTGGAAAACGTACTTTCTGTTCCGTGTTCCCGCGCTGTTATCGTAAACGAAAGTGACAGCCATGTTTTATTCCGGAAAAGCAATGCCGTTCTGAATGCACTGTACAGAATCAGGCAAATTGAGGAAAAAAGTGGGAACATTGAAAGAGTTAAGGAACTGGATCGGCAAATTACAAAGAAACAGCAAAAACTCTCCATGCAATCGTAGTTTCAAAAAATGCCAGAGGATTCCTGATAAAATCATACATAAATAGAGGAGTACAAAAATGGAATACAATAAAGCAATTGCAGAACTGGTAAGCGGAGACCATATTGAAGGATTTTATATTCTCAAGAATACAGCCGTCAAAACATCCTCCGCAGGGAAGCCTT
>CAMWSZ010000214.1 GCA_947177005.1 uncultured Clostridia bacterium
GGCACCGCCAAGTCCTGGCTCAGCGAACATCTTGCCTCCGCAGTCAACGTGCGATTCCACCCAAGTCGTGCAGGGCACCGCTGGTACGACAGAAGAACAGATCCGCTATTCCTGGAACTATGCGATGCTGATTGCCAAGGGCCCCTGCCCGGAGGCTATGGTCAAAAGCCCCATTTACCGCTCCATGGAAACCGGCTCCATTGCCCGTGTGGAAGAGATTTCCAGATGTGCCAGCGAGGTGCAGGACGCCCTCATCTCCATTCTGTCCGAGAAGCGCATCAGTGTGCCGGAGCTGGGCATCGAGGTCCCCGCCGCGAAAGGCTTCTCCGTCATCGCCACCGCCAATACCCGCGATAAGGGCGTCAACGACATGTCCGCCGCCCTGAAACGCCGGTTTAATATTGTGGTGCTGCCTACGCCGTCGGATATGGCTACGGAAATAGATATTGTCCGGACCCGCGTGGCGCAGCTGTCCTCCGGACTGGACCTGAACGCGCAGCAGCCGGAACAGGATACCGTCGAAAAGGTCGTGACCATTTTCCGCGAACTCCGCGCAGGCGCGACGCTGGACGGCAAGCAGAAATTAAAAAGCACCTCCGGCGTCCTCTCCACCGCGGAGGCGATTTCCCTGCTGGCCAACTCCATGGCCCTGGCCGGGAGCTTCGGCGACGGACGCATCTCCGACGGCGACCTTGCCGCCGCTTTGCAGGGGGCCGTGGTCAAGGACGAGGCAGACGACAAGGTCTGCTGGAAAGAATATCTCGAAAATGTCATGAAAAAACGGGGCAGCGGGTGGCTCTCCCTCTACCGCGCCTGCCGGGAGCTGAACTGACATGGGTCCCATATTGTTCGGCGTACGCCACCTGTCCCCGGCGGCGGCGTACCACCTGCGGCGGGCGCTGGACGAGGCCCGGCCCGCACTGGTGCTGGTGGAGGGTCCCAGCGACCTCAGCGATCAGATGAAATGGTTCTGTCATCCGAAGACAAAATTCCCCGCCGCGATTCTGGCTTACACAAAGGAACCGCCGGTACGGACACTGCTGTATCCGTTGGCGGAGTATTCCCCGGAAATTCAGGCGATTTTGTGGGCTGATGAGCACAATGTCAAATGCCGGTTCATGGACCTGCCCTCTGACGTTTTCCTGGGTCTGGAGCATAAATTTCAGATGCCGGAGGAGGAGGAAAATGAGGAGCCCCGTCAGACCACTGAGACCGTTTACCGGATGCTGGAGACCGTCACCGGCGAGGACCACGAGACCTTCTGGGAACGCACCTTTGAGCAATTGGAGGGAGAGGGCGAGTATCACGCCGCCTGCAACGCCTTCGGGCAGCAGCTGCGGGAGGCGTCGGAGAACAGCCAGCGGCGGACGGCGGAAAACCTTGTCCGGGAGGCGTACATGAAACGGGTTATTTCCCGGGCAATCACGGAGGACGGCGTCCCGCCGGAACGGATCTTTTGTGTCTGCGGCTCCTTCCACGTAAAGGGACTGGAGGAGAACGCGCCGATGACCGATGAGGAGGCGTCGCAGCTGCCCCGCGCCGCTTCCTGCGCGACCCTTATGCCGTATTCCTACTACCGGCTGTCGTCCCGTTCCGGCTACGGCGCGGGCAACAAAGCCCCCGCCTATTTTGAACTGCTCTGGCGCGCCCTCCACGACGGCGGGCCGTCAAAAACCGCCTATCTGTACCTGACCCGTCTGGCGAAGGCCCACAGGAAAGCAGGGAATCTGGTGTCGTCCGCCGAGGTGATTGAGGCCGTGCGGCTGGCGAATACGCTGGCCGCTATGCGGGGCAGCAAATATCCGGTGCTGGCGGATCTGCGGGACGCCGCTATTACCACAATGGGCCATGGGGAATTTTCCGAACTGGCGGTGGCTGTGGCGGATACCGAGATTGGCACAAAAATCGGTTCTCTGCCGGAGGGCGTCAGCAGGACGTCGGTGCAGGACGATTTTTACCGGCAATTAAAAGAACTGCGCCTGGAGAAATTCCGTACCGCCGTTGTGCAGCGTCTGGACCTGGACCTGCGGGAAAAACTGAACGTCAAATCGGAAAAAGCTGCTCTGGCGGATTTGCGGAGATCCTTTTTCCTACACCGTCTGCGGGTGCTGAATATCCATTTTGCCGTCTTTGTCCCCTCCCGGCAGGACGGCGCGAACTGGGGCGAATACTGGGACCTGTGCTGGACCCCGGAGGCGGAAATCGAGATCGTCGAGTCCGCGCTCATGGGCGACACCATTGAGGGCGCGGCGGCTTTCGCCCTGAAGGAGCGGGCCGAAAACAGTACCACGATTGCACAGGCTGCCGCGATTTTTGAGGACGCATTTTTGTGCGGAATGCCCGCCGCCGCGGCCCATGCGCTGTATGTTTTGCAGACGCTTTCCGTAGATGCCGCCGCCCTGGCCGACGTGGCCGAGACCGCCCAGCGGCTGAGCCTGGCGGTTCGTTACGGCGACCTGCGGCGTTTCGACCCGGCCCCCGTCATCCCGCTGGTGAAGCAGCTCTATCTCCGGGCCTGCCTGACCCTCCCCGACGCCTGCATCTGTGACGCCAAGGCCGCCCCGGCTATCACAAAAGCCATTGACCAGCTCAACGCCCTCCAGCTCAGCCACGACTTTCTGGAGGAGGACCGCTGGCTTGCCCTGCTGTCCGAACTGTCCGACCGGGACGATCTCAACACCCGCTGCTCCGGGTTCGCAATGGCGGTGCTGCTGGAGCGGGGCGCGGCGGATGAAGACCTGCTGTCCCGGGAAGTGGCGCGGAGACTGTCGCCGGGCGTGCCCGCCGATCTGGGCGCGGGCTGGTTCGAGGGCCTGGCCGGGAAAAACCGCTACGCGCTGATTGCGCGGCTGTCCCTGTGGCGGCATCTGAGCAGCTATCTGGACAGTCTTGATGATGAGACCTTCCGCCGGGCACTGGTGTTTCTGCGCCGCGCCTTCGCGGATTTCAGCCCCGGCGAGAAGAACGATATTGCCGAAAATCTGGCGGAGATCTGGGGCGTGAACGCGCAGCAGACCGCCGAGCTGCTCATGAACGATGCTACCGCCTCCGAACAGGAGATTCTGGACAGCCTCGACGAGTTCGACTTTGACGACATCTGACAGGAGATTCATATATGACGCAGGAACAACAAATCGCCCGCTGGCGGCTGATTTTAGGGGCCGAGACACAGGAGGCGTTTACAAATATGGGCGGCGGTGCTCTGTCCAAGGACGAACTGCTGATGGACGGTGCGCTCAGCGCCATTTACAGCGGCGACGGCAGCGGCGGGGGCTTCGGACGGGGCGCGGGAAAGGGTCCGTCTTCCCCGCACATCTCCAAATGGCTGGGAGATCTGCGCAGCCTTTTTGATCCGGAAATCGTGGCGGTGGTGCAGAACGACGCCATTGAGCGCAAGGGCCTTACGCAGCTCCTGCTGGAGCCGGAGTTGCTGGAGGGTCTGGAGCCGGACCTGAATATGGCCTCCACGCTGCTGATGCTCAAGGATCAGATCCCCAAAAAGTCAAAGGAATCCGCCCGGAAATTTATCCGGAAAATCGTGGAGGAGATCAACAGGATGCTGGAAAACGACATCCGCCGGTCCGTGACGGCGGCGCTGAACAAGCGGGCGCATTCACCGCTGCCGTCGGCGTCGGCCATTGATTTTCCGTATACGATCCGGCGAAACCTCCGCAACTATAACCAGGAGTTGCAGACCATTATCCCCGAACGGGTCTGGTTCTTTGACCGCTCCAGCCGGGTCAACCGCTGGCATATCATTCTGGACATCGACCAGAGCGGGTCCATGGGACAGTCTATCATGTACTCCTCCGTAATGGCCTGCGTGCTGGCGTCCATGAGCGCGGTAAAGACCAGCGTGGTGGCCTTCGACACCCAGATCATGGACCTGACGCCCCTGTGCGCCGACCCCGTTGATCTGCTGTTCGGGTTCCAAATGGGCGGCGGCACGGACATCGCCAAATCTATTGCGTATTGTCAGGCACTGGTGGAGAGCCCCGCCAAGACCCTCTTTTTCCTGATCTCCGATCTGGATGAGGGCGGGAACCGTGCGGCGCTGCTGCGGCGTCTGGAGGAGCTGAAGGCGTCGGGGGTGACGTGCGTGGTGCTGCTGGCGATTGCCGACGGCGGCAGGCCGTACTACGACGCCCAGACCGCCCAGCGCGTGGCGGCAATGGACATCCCCTGCTTTGCCTGCGCGCCGGAACGCCTGCCGGAACTCATGGAGCGGGCGCTGAAGGGCCAAGGCTTTGAGGGACTGGCCGTGGAGAAAAAACGCTGACAGGCAACAAAAAACCGCGGTGCGCTGCCTGCACCGCGGTTTCTGTTATTTTGCCCGGAATACGGCCTGTTTAGAAATCGAAACATGATCGACTGGCACGGAGGCATCCGGCATCACCGCGAACGTGACGTCAAAACCGACGGTCATCGTTTCCTCCTTATTCAGTACCGTCTTATGGCTGCCCAGGGCCACCGTTTGGATATAATACTGTTTGGAAAGTCCGGCAGAAGCCAGATTAGCGGTGATTCTCGTTTGAATTGCGTTCATGACATCGAACACCGTGTTCGCAGTCACAGAAATCTCCCCGATTTCCGCACACTTCCCCAACTGCTGGTACATGGCCTGTCCCTCTTGGAAAGCACTGTCTACAGCCGCGTTGCCCTGACCGGTAAAGCGGACCACAGCAGTCAGCTCATTGGTGGAGCCGGAGGGGATATACGTCTTGCCGGAGGGCAGAGTGTAGGCATTGATGCTCTGGACAGCAACAGTAAACGGCACCTTCAGTTCCATACCGGACCACACCTGCGCCGGGAACTGGAAGCTGTAGGAAACCTTGATATCCGTCACTTTTATATTTCTGCTGAGGTATTCGTCTTGGGCGGCATATTCGGTCATTCCTTTCAAAATGGCGGACTGCATCCCCGCTGCGGTCCAGTCGCTCCACAGCTCGACCGTCAGGCTTTCCGGATTAACCGAGGAGAGGAACGGTCCGAATGTCCGCCAGATGCCCTGTATGACCATACCGTCCTGTGCGTCGCTGGGCGTACTGCCGGGGTTAATAGAGGGCGGATTCGCGCTGCCGGGATTGATAGAGGGCGGATTTACGGTCCCGGGGCTGCCGGGATTGATCGGGGGTGGATTCACGGTCCCGGAACTGCCGGGATTGGACGGAATGACGCTCCCAGTACCGCTGCTAATGCTCAGGCCGTTCTGTGCGTCCCACTGGTAGTTCCAGCCCAGCTCATCCACGGCCAGCGCCCAGGTCAGGGGGAAATAAGTGATGTCTTTGTAGTTTAGCAGGGGCCATTGGGCATTTTTGTTGTCAAAGGTTTTTCCGTTGATGACCACCGGGTATCCGGCGGTCGATGCGGTGACGTGTCCCTGTTTTTTTTCGGTTGTGACCTCGGTGGTGTAGCTGCCGGCACCAGTACCGGTACGGTCGATGTAGAGAGTTTTGCCGTCCCAGCGGGTGGCAACGCCCAGAAAATCGCAGAGATGATACGTCATGGGGAAATAGGTGATGTCCCGATACACCAGCAGGGGATATTTGGGGTACATAGATCCGGTGGCGTTGTAATCCATGCCGTTCAGGGTAACGGTATCTGTGCAGACGGCGGCCGTGACATTTGCGGCGTAGGCGGTGGGAGCCAGACCCGCCAGCAGCAGGCAGCAGCAGAGTATACAAAGCAGTTTTCGCATAAACGGTTCCTCCTGTCAAATCGTTACAGTCATGATAGCACATTGTTTTACGTATGTCAACTATAAAACAGCCGGATCACCGTCTCACCCACCTGCCAAAGAGTGTTTTTCTGTATCTGAGCAGCTCCTCCTGAGCTCCCAGATGAGTCCCGGCCTTT
>CAMWSZ010000215.1 GCA_947177005.1 uncultured Clostridia bacterium
TTCTTTGTCCTCTGGCCTTTCCGGATCGCTCTGGTCCCGGGCAGGAGGACGATTTAAAATAAAATAAAAATATATGTGCCGTGACTTTAACAACATCCCGGCAGAAAAATGGGTAGTCCGTCTGAGTCCCATCTTTCGTTAAAATAATATCAAACTTTCTGTTCCTTGACAAGCGGTAATTTTGACAAATTTTTAACAATGCCGTTGTACAAATCAAACAATATCCGGCTGCGGGTCTTCCGGGGGAACCGCCGGATTTGCCTGAAAACGGTGGTCTCAGGAAGCCGTGAAGCAGTCCCGCACGTCGCCGCTCATATACAGCGACCCCAGCGCACAGACGACACCGTCTTTCCCGGCGGCGCGGACCGCCTGCCCGACGCCGTTCCGCACATCGCCGCAGGGCGTAGCCTGCGCGCCCATTTTCCGGATGCGGGACGCCAGCTCCTCCGCCTGCATGGCTCTGGGATTGTTGGGCCGCACGGTAAAGAACTGTTCCGCCAGCGGGACGATCAGGCCCAGAATCGACTCCACATCCTTGTCGGCCATTACACCGGTGAGGAAAATAAATTTTTTGTCCGGGAAAAGGCTTTGCAGGCTGCTGGCGGTGGCGCTGATGCCGTGGGGATTGTGGCCGCCGTCCACGATAAAGACCGGGTCCCGCTGCAAAACCTCAAACCGTGCGGGCCAGCGCGTAACCGCCAGACCCTTCCGGACCTCGCTGTCACTGATATGCCAGCCTTTTCCGCGCAGCACCTCCACGGTTTCCAGCACCACGGCGGCGTTATTCATCTGATATCTTCCGGCCAGAGGAATCCGCAGGTCGGACCAGTTTTTGTAAGAGAAGCTCTGCCCCTCCAGGTCAAATTCTCCGGGGACAATGGCATTGAAATCAGGCTTTGTCAGGGCCGCGCCCTGTTCCTTGCAGACCTGTTCAAAAACGCGGTCCGCCTCCGGGTTTTCGCCGTAGGCCACCACGCTGCCGCCGGGCTTGATGATCCCGGCTTTTGCGCGTGCGATATCAGCCATTGTAGGGCCAAGCTCTGCCACATGGTCCAGACCCATTGCCGTGATGACAGCCGCTTCCGGGACGTCAATGACGTTGGTGGAATCCAGCGCGCCGCCCATGCCTGTCTCCAGCACCACAATATCGCATTTGCGCCGGACAAAATATACCATAGCCAACGCGGTAATCAGCTCGAATTCTGTCGGCGCGTCGGACATGCCCACAGCATAGGGACGGATATAAGCAGCCGTCTCCGCCAGTTCGGCATCGGAGATCATCTCGCCGTTCACCTGCATCCGCTCATTGAATTTGTTGATAAACGGGGATGTATACAGGCCGGTGCAGAAACCGGCTTCCGTCAGGATCGAGGACAGCATCGCGGCGGTGGAGCCTTTGCCGTTGGTCCCGGCGATATGGATAAATTTCAGTTTTTTTTCCGGATTCCGGAGCATACCCAGCAGCTCCTGGGTACGCTCCAGCCCCAAACGGCTTCCTTTCCAATCTACGGAGTGGATAAAGGAGAGCGCTTCTTCATAGGTCATTTCTTAAACACCTGATTTCTGTTTTAATACGGAATTGTCAAGCTTAAGCGCGGGAGAGGATCTGGCTGACCACCGGCTTATACACCGCACGGTTGACGACTGTCACTACCACGGTATCGACGGCAATCGTAATGGGCTTGGTTGCCAGGCGCTGAACAAGGTTCATGCCCAGCAGAGCGGGGAAAGCGGTTGTGTTGCCCATTATCAGGATGCTGTAAAGCGTACTGCCGATAAGGCCGAACAGAAAGCTGTTGAGGATGCCCACAAGCACGACAGTCAAAACGACCTTCCAGGTATCTTTCGTTTCGGCCATGCTGCTGCGGAAGATGTACTTGGCGCTGATACCGCTGAGCACACCCACGGACAGAGGTCCCAGCACCAGCGGGGGGAACCATGCGCCGTAGCCCTGAATGATGGTGCCCAGGATATCGGCCACCACCGCCACAATGCCGCCGCATATCGGCCCCAGCCACAGGCCGGCCAGAATAACGGGGATGCTCTCAAAGCTGATGCGCAGGGTTTCGCTCGCCTGAATGCTGAAGAAGCGGGCCAGAATGATTTGGATAGCGATGAGGGCGGCCATCATAACCAGATTGCGGGTGGAAAAGACGGTTTCACGCAGGGACTTCTTGTTTTTGCTACGCTCCATTTTGGGTTTCCTCCTTAAATTTCCGCCCCGAAAGCGGGGCAAGTGTTTAGGAGGTAAAGCAGGGCTGCGGCACGATTTCCCCTCAAAAAACACATGCCAATCTAAACCGGCGGGCAGGCTGCCCAGCAGTGAAGGTTGGCATGAATAACATCCGAGGTCGTGCGGTAGCGGACGCAGCATTACATCGTAGGCCCTATTTCAAAGGGGGCCTTTCGTGCAAGGGCAACTTCCCAGCCGCTTGCCACTTTACGCGCAATGCTTACTCTACCAATCCTATTTAATTGTATCCTCCGGCGGAGCTGCCTTTGGACTTTGTCTATCATACACCATATAGCGGAACATTGCAAGATATTTCACAAGGATTTTTCAAAAAAATTCCCGGGCCGCAAAATATGAATAATTTGTAAATTTTCTGACCGTACTTGATTTTGTTCTTGAAATATCAAATAAATAATGTTATAGTAAGATGCATAAATTTAAATTTGTTTAAAAAGGACAGGCTTTCCGGTCCACAGACCGGGAACCTCCTTAAATATAAAATAAGGTGGTGTGAATATGCCAGATCGGAGTGTAATTCATAAGTATGCGGCAGCCGGTGCCGCAACGGCAGGTGCTTTGCCAGTAGGCGCGGATGCTGTTGCGCTCGCGGCGGAAGAAGTTGCGATGGTTATTCAGATCGGAAGCTTGTTTGGTATTTCTTTGTCAAAAGCGGGTGCCGAAGGAATCATTGCAGCATACTTGGGGGGACTTGTTGGCGGAACCATATTTGAAGTCGCTAATGTGGGATATCCCTTCACAATCCCTGTAAAAATCGCAATTGCAACTGGCGTGATCGAAGGGTTGGGTAATGCTGCTTATAACTATTTTGAAAAATGCAGCGAAAAGGGACAACTTTGATTAGACGGCTAATGGAACAATAAAGGAGGATAAATTATGCCTAGCAGAAGTATTGTTCATACGATTGCCCTCGCTGGCGCTGCGACGGCTGGCGCTTTGCCGGTGGGCGTGGATGTGGCTGCTCTTATGGCGGAAGAAATTGCGATGGTTATTCAGATCGGGAAAGAATTTGGTGTATCGGTGGACAAGACAATGGCGAAAGGAATCATGACTGCCTGTGGCTGTAGTGTAGTGGGGAGCGCCGTCTTTGCTACCGCAAATATTGGTTATCCCTTGACAATTCCGGCAAAAATAGCAATCGCGGCAGGCATCATTGAGGCGGCCGGAAATTTAGTGTATGATTATTTCGAGGAAAAATACGGTCAGTCCACTTGAACGAAACTGCTCTATAAGAAATTAAAAAATTGATATAGGGTGACTGCTGTGATGCAGGAGTTGCCCTATATTTTTTGCGCTCTGTTTCTTTATAGAGAAGAGAACATCCTCCCTGCATTGAAATGTGAACACACGCCATGCAATCCTCCCCAGTAAAGTAAGGTAATATCAGAAACTGTTTTAGGAAAAGTAGCTGCCGCTTGCAATTCCCGGTAAATTATGGTACGCTGTTCGTATGTAATCAAAATGCTGCGGAGGTGTTCTGTTATGGAATTATCCGGCCCCTATTACGTCTATCATATCATTGCAAATTTTCAGCAGCGGGTAAAGCTCCCGGCGGCCCTGGAACCTGTCTTGAACCGCGGCGGGCATCTGGAACTGTCCGGCTCCCAAATCACACCGGCTGTTTTGACGGCCCTGCTTGCGGCTGTCCGGCAGGGAAAGCTGCACAATCTCTATCTGTCGCCCTTCTATCCCATGGCGGGCGGCAGAGAGACCGCAGATCTGGTCAATCAGTGGCCGCAGGCCCGTTATACCCACGGCTGCGGCGTGCTGGTCTGCAACCGGGACCGCTCCGCCGTCTATCTCAACCGCCTGGATGAATTTACTCTGAACCGTCCGGTGCGTTTGCAGTCCCATACCGGACCTCTCCTGCATCCCCCCGTGATTTTTGAGAATCATCAGGATATGGCGGACACGGTCCGGAATTTCATCCTCACCGGCTCCCTGGACGGCTCCCGGGAACGTCCCCCGGAGGTATCGGAGCAGCGCCGGGGCGTAGACCCGAATCTGCTGTTTTGGATCGAAAACTGTACCGGATTCCCTGTAGAGAGTCCGGAGGACCTGAAAAAAGTGACCGGCCTTACAGCAAATTATTATGTTCCCGGCTATCCGGAATTCCCCGGCTGGCTGGCTCCTGAACCGGGAAACTGGTCGCTGCTGAGCGATTTGCCCAATTTGCAGGTGCTGTTTATGCCGGAAATACGTCTGGAGAACTGGGATTTCCTGCCGCGCTGCACCCGTCTGGAGCGGGTGGGACTGTCGAATACAAATCTGTCGGACCCGGCGCTGCTGGAGAATATGGCGAACGTGACGTATCTGGAACTGCCCCGCGCAGAATTTCGGGACTATTCCTTCCTGGAACGCCTTTCCTCTGTGGAAATTCTGGACCTGAGCCGGACCAGTTTCCGGGACTGCGCTCTTCTGACCCGCCTGCCTCAATTGAAACGAGTCCTGCTTCCTGCGGAACGGCAGCTGGTGCATCTGGAATTGCTGGATGCCCTGCCGCTTCAGGTCAAAACAGACCCCCGCCGGGTGTGCGGAAAGGAGATTGACTCCTTTGAGCTGATTCCGGCGCGTCCGGCGGAACCGCTGGACCTGACCCCGCCCTATAAGGTCCTGCATATTGATGCGGACGGCCGGGAGAACGAGGGCCCGGAGATCACGGAAAAGCGGGTCAAAGAACTGATAAAGGCGGTAAAAAAGGGGAAAATCGAGATGCTGTACGCCTCTTTAGAGCCCTGGGGTGAGGATGAATACCTGGAGATCGACATTGCGGACGGCTGGGCGGTCCTGAACTATTCCGACAGCGAGGCCGATTGTGATTACTGCATCTACAATCCCGCCCGCGCCGGAGATCAATCGGACGCCCCGCCGGAAATCGGCGGTCAATCGCCTGTGCCGAAGCAGCACGCCATTGAGGACCTGTCCCTGGCCGCGGACTGCCTGGGTTATTTCATTAAGACCGGCTCCCTGTATCCCGGTGCGCACTGGGCTAAATTTTACAAATAACTGGTGAGAGCAATGGAACATACGCTGCACGTCATCGCGCGCATTCACAGCGATTTCCCCGAAAAATTCGGCATTCCCCGCCAGAGCGGTCTGGTGGACACACTCCGCGCGGAGATCGTCTTTGAGCCGGAGTACCGCAGTCCGGAGGCGGTGCGGGGGCTGGAGGAGTTTTCCCATATCTGGCTGATCTGGCAGTTCAGCCGGGCGGTGCGGGAAAAATGGTCTCCAACGGTGCGGCCGCCCCGGCTGGGCGGCAATAAACGGCTGGGCGTGTTCGCCACCCGGTCCCCGTTCCGGCCCAATCCTATCGGACTGTCGGCGGTGCGTCTGGAGGGAATCACGCCGGACAGTCCCGACGGACCCCTGCTGCACGTGGCCGGGGCCGACCTGCTGAACGGCACCCCCATTTATGACATCAAGCCCTACCTCCCCTATGCCGACGCACATCCCGACGCCGCCAGCGGCTTCGCGGGACGCACGCCGCGCCGTACCCTGCAAACGGACTGTCCGGCGGAGCTGCTGGCGTCAGTGCCGGAGGAGAAGCGGGACGCACTGCTGGGGGTGCTGTCCCAGGACCCCCGCC
>CAMWSZ010000216.1 GCA_947177005.1 uncultured Clostridia bacterium
GAAAGGCGCTTGTCAGACGGTCATAGGGTCCGTCAACGGTTCGGGACCGGGCGACGAGGATGATGTCAAAGCCCTGCGCCAGCTGGGGCTGGGCGAGACGGTAGACCTCCCGCAGCCTGCGCCGGGCGCGGTTGCGCACGACGGCACCGCCCAGCTTTGTACTCACCGTAACCCCCAGCCGGTTGCGGCCCAAACGGTTCGGGCGGCAGTAGGCCACGAGAAAGGGGGTGACGGCGGAACGGCCCCGGCGGTAGATCTGGCGGAAGGTTCGGTTTTCCTTAATGGTGTCCGTAGTTTTCATAGCGATCCAATTTGCCCCCAGAAATCACCCGGGGGACGGCAATCCCAAAGAACTTGCCGCCCCCACAAACGATCTATTTTGCGATGCAAGCTCCGCGTTGCCTCACTGGGCCAAGCGGTTGCGGCCCTTCGCACGGCGGCGGGCGAGCACCTTGCGGCCGTTGGCGGTCCGCATCCGCTTCCGGAATCCGTGGACTTTAGCGCGCTGACGTTTTTTGGGCTGATAGGTACGGAACATTTGCATACACCTCCTAAAAATTTGATCTTGCTGCCGTTAGAAGGAACACCTCTCACGGCTACTCGACGGCGTTCGGACCGCCTTTTTTGGGGTATGGCCCGTCCCGCAGTTGAAAAAATCGGTTGTGTCATTTTGCGCAAATGACAAGCAAAAGTTATTATACAGAAAAACGCCCCGGATGTCAACCTAAAAATTGTGAATATTGGGAGCAGGAAATTATGTGAGAATCGCCTTCCTTGTAGAGGACGCTGTAATTCTGTTATCTTTAGGCCGCGCTTCTCACGGCCTCCTTCATCACAGCCACGTAGTCGCGTACATACGGCACGGCGTTTTTTCCATACTGCGCCGTCAGCTTAATAATTGCGGACCCCACAATCGCGCCGTCGGAAAGCCCGGCCATTCGAGCGGCCTGTTCCGGCGTGGAGATGCCGAAACCGACCGCGCAGGGAATATTGGGATTTGCCTCCCGCACCAGCCCTACCATGCCGCCGATATCGGTTGTGATCTCCGAACGGACCCCGGTCACGCCCAGCGATGACACACAGTAAAGAAATCCCTCCGCGGCCTTTGCAATCTGCGCAATCCGTCCGGCGGATGTCGGCGCAATCAGGGAAATAAAGTCCAGTCCATATTGGCGGCACAGCGGAGCGAACTCCTCTTTTTCCTCAAAGGGCACGTCCGGCAGAATCAATCCGTCCATTCCGATTTCGGCACAGGCCGCAATGAATTTTTCCGCCCCATACCCAAAAACGGCATTGGCGTAGGTCATAAACACCATTGGCGTTTTGACATCCCGCCGCAGCTCCCGCACCATAGCGAAAATACGGTCTGTTGTCACGCCGCCGGACAGTGCCCGCACATTGGCCGCCTGAATGACAGGTCCCTCGGCGGTAGGGTCAGAGAAGGGGATGCCCAGTTCGATCAGGTCCGCGCCGGCCCCGGCCATTGCCCGGATCAGGGCGGCGGTCGTATCCAGATCCGGGTCGCCGCAGGTGATAAAGGGGATAAAGGCTTTGCCGTTTTGGAAAGCCGGCTGAATATTACTCATAGAGATCCTCCCCTCTGTAGCGGGCGATTGCCGCAACGTCTTTGTCCCCGCGGCCGGAGATATTGACAACAATCATTTGATCCTTCCGCATCGTGGGCGCCAGCTTGACCGCATAAGCCAGTGCGTGGGCCGACTCAATAGCCGGAATAATTCCCTCAATCCGCGACAGGTACTCAAACGCGCTGACGGCCTCGCTGTCCGTCACGGGCACATATTCGGCCCGGCCGGTATCATGGAGCCAGGCGTGTTCCGGACCGATGCCGGGGTAATCCAACCCGGCGGAAATGGAGTAAACGGGTGCGATTTGCCCGAATTCATCCTGACAGAAATAGCTTTTCATTCCGTGAAAAATTCCCACACGTCCGGTGGAAATGGTGGCGGCGGTCTCGAAGGTATCCACGCCGCGCCCTGCCGCTTCACATCCGATCAGCCGCACGGACGGCTCATCAATAAAGTGATAGAAAGCGCCCATAGCGTTGCTGCCGCCGCCCACGCAGGCCAGCACAGCGTCAGGCAGTTTTCCCTCTTTTTCCATGAGCTGCGACTTAATTTCACGGGAAATGACCGCCTGAAAATCGCGCACAATGGTCGGGAACGGGTGCGGCCCCATTACGGACCCAAGACAGTAATGGGTATCGCTGACGCGGCTGGTCCATTCCCGCATGGCCTCGCTGACGGCATCCTTAAGCGTAGCGGTGCCGGATGAGACTGGCACCACCTTTGCGCCCAGCAGCCGCATCCGGTACACATTCAGCGCCTGCCGTTTGGTATCCTCCCCGCCCATAAAGACCACGCATTCCATTCCCATCAGAGCGGCGGCGGTGGCGGTGGCGACGCCGTGCTGACCCGCGCCGGTCTCGGCAATGAGACGGGTTTTGCCCATTTTTTTTGCCAGCAGGGCCTGTCCGAGAACGTTGTTGATTTTATGGGAACCGGTATGGTTAAGGTCCTCGCGTTTGAGATAGATTTTCGCACCGCCCAAATCATCCGTCATGCGCCGCGCAAAGTACAGCCGGGACGGACGTCCGGCATATTCGTTAAAAAGCCCGGTGAGCTCCCGCTGAAATTCCGGGTCATCCCGGTAGCGGTTGTAGGCATCCTCCAGCTCAATGACAGCGTTCATCAGGGTTTCGGGGATATACTGTCCGCCGTGGATGCCGAAACGTCCTTTACTCATGGTATCAAACTATCCTTTCGTGCGGCGGCCACCGCCGCCAGAATCTTGTCACGGTCCTTAAAGCCGTCCGTTTCCACGCCGCTGGAGATATCAATTCCATACGGATGAAGCTGTGCAGCGGCATCGGGAATATTTTCCAGTGTCAGTCCGCCCGCCAGCAGATAGGGCCGGGGAAAACTGTCCAGCAGAGACCAGTTGAAGCATTCCCCAGTACCATAGCCGTTGTCCAGCAGAACCAGGTCCGCGCTGCATGCCGCGGCCTGCTCCAAGTCCTCAGCCGTCCGCACACGGAACGCCTTCCAGACAGGGCACCCCGGCGCCAGCGACCGGAGTGCGGAGATATAAGAACTGTCCTCGTGACCGTGGAGCTGTGCGATCCGGATAAATTTCCGATTTAGCGCCGCCGCTGCAAATTCCACGGGCTGGTCCACAAACACGCCTACGGGAACGACAGAGGGGTCCAGCTTTTTGGACAGCTCCCGTACCTGCTCCAGAGAGACATTCCGGCGGCTGCGGGGGAAATTAATAATAAAACCGCACCAATCCGGCTTTGCCTCATTTACAAAACCGATGTCGCAGGGCCGTGACAGCCCGCAGATTTTAATGCGCATTTACCGTGCCGCCTCCCGCATGGCGTTCAGCAGTTTAGCTTTCTCGTTGGACCGCATAAACGCCTCCCCGATCAACGCCGCGTCCGCGCCGGTTTGATGTAGCGCGGCGGCGTCCTCGGGACCGGTCACGCCGCTTTCGGCGACATACAACACATCCTGCGGGATTTTTTCACGCAGTCTCGCGGCGTTGGAGAAGTCCACGGAAAAATCCTTCAAATTCCGGTTGTTGACGCCGATGATTTTCGCCCCGGCAGAAACCGCTGACGCAATTTCGTGCTCATCGTGGGCCTCCACCAGGGCGGCCAGTCCCAGCCCGTCACAGATTTCCAGATATTGGGCAACCGTCCGGGTATCCAGAATGGCGCAGATCAGCAGTACGGCGTTGGCTCCCATTAATTTTGCCTGATAAAGCTGGTACGCATCCACAGTAAAATCCTTGCGGAGCAGCGGCAGCTTTACCGCCCCGCGGATATCTCGAAAAATCCGGTCCGAGCCTAAAAACCACTTGGGTTCTGTGAGACAGGATATACAGTCCGCGCCTGCGGCCTCGTATTCCCGGGCGATGTCCAGATAGGGGAAATCTTCGGAAATGATTCCTTTTGAGGGAGAGGCTTTTTTGACCTCACAGATAAAGCTCATCCCCGGTTTTTTCAGGGCACCGGAAAAGGCGCTGCCGTTAGCGGGAGCAGTCTGCGCACAGCGTTCCTTCAATTCGCCCAGCGGAATTTTTCCGGCGTCAGCCGCAACCCGTTCCCGGGCATAGGCAGCAATGGTATCTAAAATCGTCATATCCGTTCACGCATTCGTATAACGCACGACTTCCGCCAGCTTCTCCGCGGCTCTGCCGGAATCCAGCAGCGATTCCGCCAGCTTCACGCCTTCCTCCAGCGTACCGGCCCTGCCGCCGATATACAGCGCCGCGCCTGCGTTCAGACACACCGCCTGACGCCTTGGACCTTTTTCGGAACCGTCAAGTATTGCTCTGGTAATAGCGGCGTTTTCCTGCGGGGTACCGCCGGTCAGCGCATCCCTGCCGCAGCGGGTATACCCGAACTGCTCCGGCGTGATCTCATAGGTTTGGAACCAGTTGTCCCTGATTTCACAGACCGTTGTGGGTGCGCTCATGGAAATTTCGTCCAGCTTGTCCTGACCGTACACGACCATACCGCGGGTAACGCCCAGTTTGCTCATGACCTGCGCCAGCGGTTCGACCAGCGCACCGTCGTACACGCCCATCAGTTCCATGTTAGCACCGGCGGGGTTGGACAGCGGTCCCAAAATATTGAAAACGGTCCGAATGCTCAGTTCCTTGCGAATGGGCGCGACATATTTCATTGCGATATGATAATTCTGTGCAAACAGGAAGCAGAAATTCAGGTCCTTCAACATATCCGCGCTTTTTTCAGGCGGAATGGTGATGTTCAGGCCCAGCGCCTCCAGTACGTCGGCGGCGCCGGATTTCGAGGAAGCGGCGCGGTTTCCGTGCTTGGCGACAGGCACGCCCCCGGCGGCAATCACAAAAGCGGCCGTGGTGGAGATATTGAAGGAGTTGGAGCCGTCGCCGCCGGTGCCAACGATCTCCAGTACATCCATATCGTGGAGCAGCTTCACGCACAGGGCGCGCATCCCGGCGGCGGACCCGGTGATCTCGTCAATGGTCTCGCCCTTCATGGACAGAGCGGTCAGGTAAGCGGAGGTCTGAACGGGGGTTGTTTCTCCGCTCATGATCTCGTTCATCACGGCTTCCGCCTCAGCGTAGGACAGGTCTTCCTTTTTGGACAGTTTGATAATCGCATCTTTAATCATGGTAAAATCCTCCTGCATTACAGAGCTATAAAATTAGCGAGCATTGTTTTTCCGTCGGGGGTCAGAATGGACTCGGGATGAAACTGCACACCGAAAATCGGATATCCGGCGTGCTGTACCGCCATGATTTCTCCCTCATCGGTCCGGGCGGTAACGCGCAGGCAGTCCGGCATCGTATCAGGGCCGGCGGCCAAAGAGTGGTAGCGGGCCACGGGAGCGGGCGAGGGGCAGTTTTGGAACAGGGGACAATCTTTATCAAACGTTATAGAAGACTGTTTCCCGTGCATCAGCCGTTTTGCGTAGGTGACCGTCGCGCCAAACGCGGCGCAGATCGCCTGATGACCAAGACAGACGCCCAAAATCGGGAATTTGCTCCCCAGCGTTTTGACGGCCTCAATAATAACCCCGGCATTCTCCGGGCGTCCCGGCCCCGGAGAAATGATAATATGGTCCGGGGCAAGAGTTTCAATTTGGGCAACGCTCAATTCATCGTTGCGCACAACTTTGATATGCGGCTCGATTGCGCCGACTAATTGGTAAAGATTGTAGGAAAAGCTGTCATAATTATCAATCAGCAAAATCATAAATCCGCCTCCTTCTGAGCCCGTTCCAGGGCCTCCACGACGGCCCGGGCTTTAT
>CAMWSZ010000217.1 GCA_947177005.1 uncultured Clostridia bacterium
CGTGCCTGCGTATTTCGCGCAGGCCCAGCGCGCCGCTACCAAACGCGCAGGCGCGCTGGCCGGACTGCTGGGCGAACGGCGGGTGAACGAACCCTCCGCCGCCGCCATTTCCGCACGCATCGGCGAGGGGGACGCCGATAAAACGTGTCTGGTGTTCGATCTGGGCGGCGGAACATTGGACGTGTCGCTGGTGGAACGGTTCGAGAACGTGGTGAGCGTCACCGCCGTCAGCGGCGACAACTGGCTGGGCGGCCGGGATTTCGATCTGGCCATTGCTCAGGGGTTCTGTGAGGACTGCGGACTGGATTTTCAGGAGTTGTCCGGGCAGCAGCAGGCGATGCTCCTGCGGCAGGCGGAGAGCTGTAAGGTCGCGCTGAGCAGCCAGCGCCGCGTGCTTATGGTTTTTACCGATGAAAAGGGCGTCAGCCATACCGTCACGCTTGACAATACATGGGTGGTCCGGAAATCCTCCTCTCTGATGAAGCGTCTGGCGGAACCAATCCGCCGGGTGCTGCTGGACAGCGGCACCCCCGCAAGGGCTATTGACGAGCTGGTTATGGTGGGGGGCAGCAGCCAAATGGGCAGTGTTTCGGGTTATATCTGCGGGATGCTGGACCGCAGTCCCGCCAAGGGCGTGCGGCCCGACACCGCCGTAGCGCTGGGGGCGGCGGTCTGCGCGGGTATGAAGGCCCGGACAGAGGGCCTGCGGGAGCTGGTGCTGACGGACGTGTGTCCCTTTACGCTGGGTATCAGCATCGCCAACCACAGCGACCCCAGCCAGCCGGTGATGTCCCCTATCATTGAGCGCAACAGCGTTCTGCCCACCAGCAAAATGGGCGTATACTGCACGGTGCGGGATAATCAGACCGTTCTGGACGTGGACATATACCAGGGCGAAAACCGCTACTGCCGCGACAACACCCGGCTGGGCGCTTTGAAAATCAGCGTGCCCCCCGCCCCCCGCGGACAACAGTCCATTCAGGTGCGCTTTACCTATGACATCAACGGCATTTTAGAAGTAGAGGTGCTGTCGGAGGGCGGCAAGACCTCCCGCCTGCTGCTCAAGGACGGCGATGTCAGCAATGAGGAGGCGCAGAAGCGGCTGGCGGAGCTGGCAAAGCTGAAGCTGCATCCCAGAGACCGGGAACAGACCCGCGCCGTGTCCGCACGGGGAGAGCGGCTGTTTGCAACCACCGTCGGCGGCCTGCGGCGCAGGATCGGGGAGATGATGGAGTGGTTCCAGCAGGAGGTGGAGTCTCAGGAGGGGCTGCGGCTGGCAAAGGCCGTGAAGCGGGCCAATGAATTTTTCGACAGGGTGGACGATATGATCCAGGGGACCGGCCTGTACGGTATGGACGGTTGGGAGGAACCATGAACGGCTGGCCTTGGAGCGAGCTGGGTCTGGACGGTCCCTCCGCGCTGGGCGAGGTGAAGCGGGCCTATGCCCAAAAAATCAAGACCGCTCATCCGGAGGACGACCCGGAGGGGTTCAGCCGCCTGCACCGCGCCTATCAGGCCGCACGGCAGCTGGCAGGGTCCGGTCATACGCCGCAGTCCCTTGATTTCGGGCCCCTGTCCTTCGTGGAAACCGAAAAGCCCCCGGACCCCCCCAAATATGCGGACAATGATGCGGAGATCCCTTTTGAGGACTACGAGCGTCTGTTTGCCGAGGGCGACGCGGAACGGGAAGAAATCCGCCGGCGGCGGGCGGAAAAGCGTCTTCAGGAAGCGCAGGAGCGCCGCCGGACACAGGAAAAAATACAGCGTGACCGTGCCTTGGAGAATGAGGAGGCGTGGAGCGCGGCGTATGAGGCCCTGCACGCGCTGGAGGTGCTCTGGTCGGGGGAGGTCTCCAAAGAGGAGTGGATCCTGTTTTTCCACAGCAGCACGTTTCTCAATGCGCAGCACAATCTGGATTTTATTTTCGGCCTGGAGGATTTTCTTGCCGAACATCCCAGCCTGCCCGATGAGGTCAGGCGGCACATCTATCTGACCTATAAATTCTACACCGGCAAACCCGATACTCCGTATCTGGGCCTGTACCGCATGTTAGAGTCGGACGGGAAAAAGGTGCGGAAAAAAATCCCCTGGCGGAAACGGATTCGGGCGGACCTGCCTCCGGTGATTCTTCTCTGTATACTGCTGTCGGCCCTCACCATTGACTTTTTCTTTCTCAACAGCACCGGACGGAATCAAAACGCTTTTCCGGCGGGCTCCAGTCCTGCGGTATCCGAGACAGTCCCCGAACCGCAGAAGGACCCGGAGCAGGCAGGCATCGAGACGGCCAAAAAACTGGCGGTTTCTCTGGCAGCGCAGGATTATCCCGGCCCCTACGCCCTGACCGATGCCGGAACGGCGTCCAGCCGGGACAATCCGGGAGAAAAATTTTACTGGGCCCAGTGTACAGGCCAGACGGACGGCGGCGATACGCTGGTCATGAATTACTTTCTCTCCGTGGACGGTACGAGAATATACTGCATCTCAGATGCCCAGAATGCCGGGGACGTAATCAGTCTGGTAAAAACAGGCGCCACGGCGGCCGGTGGAAAAACAGTCGATATCTACCGCTGCGCAGTCGCCTGAAAACAGAAAAAACCGCGTTCGGGTTTTATATCCGGACGCGGTTTTCCTATTTACCGGAGGTTTGTCAGGCGGCTGTCAGTCCGCTCTTTCCATATAGGCCATGCCCAGCGCGCCGGGACCGATATGTGTACCAATGGTGGGCCCGACAGAACAGCGGTGCAGGCGCAGCGGCAGCATATTCTGTTCCTTCAGCTTCGGCAGCAGCAGCTTGTCCTTGCTCTCGTCGTCGGAATACAGGAAATAGGACGGATAGGCGTCGTCAACGGGATGCTCCGTCATCAGCTTCATCATCTGTTTGACCGCCGCGCCTATTCCCAGCGCCTTGCTCACCACCGACACCTTGCCTCCATGGACGGTAATCACCGGCTTCAGCTTCGCCACCGTGCCCAGACTGGCCTGCAAGCCTGTCAAGCGTCCGCCCCGGCGCAGGTATTCCAAGGTATCGATCACCGCAAAAATCCGGACCTGATCTTTGATTCTCTCCACGGCCCCCGCGATTTCCGGCGCGGGCAGGCCGCTGTCGCGCAGCTTGCAGGCATAGTTGATAAGGATCTGGATTCCGGCGGTGGCGGTGCGGCTGTCAACGATGTAGATTGGGTCGTAGCCGCACATCTCCTTTGCGACCATGGCGCTTTGCAGCGTGCCGCTCAGATCCCCCGACAGCAGAATCGCTACCACCTGATCCCCTGCCGCCTTTGCCTCCTCGAAAAAGCGGAGGAAATCCGCCGGGGACGGCTGTGAGGTGGACGGATTTTCTTTCCGTTCCTGGAGGAGCTTATAAAAGACGTCATGAGTAATGGTCTTGCCGTCCTGGAAGGACGCGCCGCCAAACTGAATCGACATCGGCACCACCCGGACCTCCCGGCGCTTTGCGGCGGACAGATCAAAGTCCGCGGATGAATCGGTCAAAATACGAATGCCCATAAAGAATCGGCCTCCTTTTTATGATACTGCTTTTCATGCTTCACATAATGAACAATACAATATGGCATTCCATTTGTCAAGGGGCTAAAACAGAAGAAAAACCGCTCAAATAACCGCTGTAATCCCATTGTTATTTTCCCCTTGCGAACAGAATACAAATGTGGTATAATTTGCTTTTAGAGAGCTCCATTTTTTTACTACCAGAAGGGGGATAACAATCCATGCTTAAAATTGATCTGTCCAACGCAGGTGTTCAGCCCGCCAAGTTTGCCGATGGTCTTCAGCAGGCACATACCTGGCTTCAGGAAGCCACCGGCCGCGGAAACGACTTTGTCGGCTGGGTCAACCTGCCCAAGGACTACGACAAGGAAGAGTACGCACGCATTCAGGCCGCTGCCAAGAAGATCCGCAGCGACAGCAAAGCGCTTGTCGTCATCGGCATCGGCGGCAGCTACCTCGGCGCACGGGCCGCTATCGAACTGGTCTATTCCAACAACTACAACCTCATCAAAAAAGACGCGCCCAACATCTACTTCGCCGGCAACGGCCTGTCCAGCGACAGTATGCAGGAAATCGTGGACCTGATCGGCGACGATGATTTCTCGGTCAACGTCATCTCCAAGTCCGGCACCACCACCGAGCCCGCCGTGGCATTCCGTTTCTTCAAGGCGCTGCTGGAGAAGAAATACGGCCGTGAGGGCGCGGCCAAGCGCATTTACGCCACCACCGACAAGGCCCGGGGCGCACTGAAATCCCTGGCCAACGCGGAGGGCTATGACTCCTATATAGTACCCGACAACGTGGGCGGACGCTACAGCGTTCTGACCGCCGTGGGCCTGCTGCCTATCGCTGTGTCCGGCGTGGACCTGGACGAACTGATGAAGGGCGCTGCCAGCATGATGGAGACCTGCCGCGCCGCCAGTCTGGACGAAAACCCCGCCTGGCAGTACGCCGCCGCCCGCAGTGATCTGTACCAGCAGGGCAAGAAGATTGAGGTCCTGGCCGGTTATGAACCCCGTTTCCGTTTCTTCGCCGAGTGGTGGAAACAGCTCTACGGCGAGAGCGAGGGCAAAGAGGGCAAGGGCCTCTTCCCCGCCAGTGTCGAATTTACCGCGGACCTGCATTCCATGGGCCAGTACCTTCAGGAGGGCGAGCGCACCATGTTTGAGACCGTCGTCCGCTTCGGCCCCTCCAAGCATCAGCTGCATGTCCCCTTCGACGAGAAGGACGGCGACGGCCTGAACTTCCTAGCCGGAAAAGACATGGACTTCATCGCCACGCAGGCCATGGACGGCACTCTGCTGGCCCATGTAGAGGGCGGCGTGCCCAACCTGATCGTCCGCGCCGGTGAGATCAACGCCTTTACGCTGGGCGAGCTGATTTACTTCTTTGAGTATTCCTGCGGTCTGTCCGGCTACATGCTGGGCGTGAACCCCTTCGACCAGCCGGGCGTGGAGGCGTATAAAAAGAACATGTTCGCGCTGCTGAACAAGCCCGGTTACGAGGACAAGGGCGCTGAGCTGCGCGCAAAACTGGGTAAATAATCCGGACTAAATTTCCGGCAATACACTGCAAGCAGAGGGATTTCCATAAAATGGAAGTCCCTCTGCTTTATTTCTGAAAAATAAATCGGATTTGCAATTTTCCAGTTTTTCTGTTACGCTTCTCTCCGGAGACAGCGCTGCTCTCCTACCACTAAAAAGGAGAGGTCATCCAAAATGCATCACTATGAATTTCACGGCGGGCCCTATGAAATGGGCCGTCAGCTGGGCGTCCGTATGCGCAGCGCCGGGGAGCGTATTACGGAACAAATTCCGTTTCCCGTCACCAGTGAGCGTCTGGCATTTGCCCGCTCCTGCATCCCGTTTTATGAAACCTGGTATCCCGCCGCCCTTGCGGAGCTGCGGGGCCTGTCCGACGCGCAGGGCGTTTCCTTCGACACCCTCGCCGGGGTTCTGCTGCCCATGTACTGCCTGACCCCTGCGCCTCACTGCTCCTGCTTTGCCGTCCGCACGGAGGAGGGCCGGTCCCTGCTGGGCCGCAACAGCGATTTTCTCACCGCCCTTGCGGACAACAACGCAAGCTGCCGGTTCCGCCGTGACAGCTACACCGTCTGGGGCAATACAACGGCCTTTATCGAGCTGGAGGACGGCGTAAACAACTGTGGTCTGGCCGCCGGTCTCACCTCGGTTCAACCGCCTGCGCCCCCGCGGCCTGGACTGAATGCCGGATTGCTGCTGCGTCTTATTCTGGAGACCTGCTGCACCACGACGGAAGCGCTTACTGTGTTGCAGGA
>CAMWSZ010000218.1 GCA_947177005.1 uncultured Clostridia bacterium
CTGGAAATGGCGTCCAAGGTTTCCATTGAGCTCCAGCGCACCGCCCCCGACCTCAAAACCAGAGAGCGGAGCGTGAAGCGCAGCGAAAAGGAGAGTCTGTACAGCGCAATGGACATTTCCGCGATCTGGCTGGAGCGGGCGTTGGCCGGTAAGCTCTGATAACTTACTGATATAATTTAAATTTTTACGAAAGCCTATGAGGATATCACAAATGAAATTTTTTAAGTTTATCAATAAAACCTTTATTTTCTCCGTTATTACCGCCGCCTGTTTGGGCAGCGCCGCACTTGCGGATGACGTGATCGGTACCGGCGTTGTGGAGGGGCAGTCCCTCCGGCTCCGCAGCGAAGCGTCTACCGATGCGTCTATCATTGCCTATCTCGACAACAAAACCCCTGTAGATGTCCACGAGGACCTGGGCGACTGGTTCAAGGTCAGCTGCGGCGATTATACCGGTTATGTGTCCGCCGAGTACCTGACCTATACCCCGGATACGTCAACAGCCTCCTCTGACACAACCTCCTCTGATCCCGCGCCGCGGCAGTTCTCCAACGCCGGCGGCAGCGCAGGCGTCATCACCGGCATCGGCGTCAATTTCCGTGCGGAACCGTCAATGGACGGCGCTATCATCAACAACCTGCCTTTGAGTTCGGCAATCACGGTCATGGAGGTGCTCGACAGCGGCTGGTGCGAAGTGTCCTGGAACGGCGAGACCGGTTATATTAAATCCGATTATGTCGCCGTCAACGGTATCCCTGTGGTAGATCCTGTCGGTGTTATTACAGGCAGCATTGTCAATCTCCGCGCGGAACCCTCTACAGAGAGCTCTATTCTTACAAAGCTTTCCTCCGGCACAACAGTGGAGCTGAATTCCCTTGACGGCGAATGGTACAGCGTGGTCTATAACGGAATGAGCGGTTTTGTCAGCGCGGACTATATCCGCATCGGTTCCGCGCCCGAGTCCATTGACGCCGCCGCCCCCAGCACCATTGGTTCCGGCGTGGTGGACACGGCAAAGAAGTATCTGGGCACCCCCTATTCCTACGGCGGCGCGTCCAGCAGAGGCTTTGACTGCTCCGGCTTTACTATGTATGTCTTCAGCCAGCACGGCTACAGCCTGCCCCATTCCGCTACCTCTCAGTGGAATGCGTGCAGCGTGTCCGTATCGAAATCTGACCTCCAGCCCGGCGACCTGGTATTCTTCAACGACCCCGCCCGCAATGCCGGTAAAGCCTGCTCCCATGTGGGCATCTACGTCGGCGACAACCAGTTTATTCACTCCTCCTCCAGCCGCAGCGGCGGCGTCATCATCAGCAGCCTCGGCGAGAGCTACTACAGTACATATTACAAGGGTGCCAAGCGCGTCGGCTGATCCTTCATAAAAATATCTCCCCCGGTTTGGGGGAGATATTCTGTTAAAAGCAAAAAAGACCAGCCGCAGCGGTTTTTGTTCCGCTGCGGCAGTTTTTTATGGGTTATACCTTGTAAGCAAATTCGCCGTTTTTCTCGTTGATGCCGTAGAAGTCCGCGAACGTCAGACGGAAAAGCCTGTCCAGCTTGCCGCTCACGTCGATGCCGTTTTTGATGAGATACAGATACAGGCCGTTGTTGGAGATATCGCCCAGCGACAGATAGCCAGTCAGTTTTCCGTTGGTGACAATGGCCTTTTTGTACTCCTTCGGCGTCTTGTGGACCAGAATTTCCGCGCCGTCGGTCAGATCCATTCGCCCGGCGGACAGCATCGACACGCCGAAAAAGTTGCTGGTGTTCTTGAACGGATACGGCTTCGGATACGCCTCGTCCACACCTGCCATATTCCGCGCCGCGACCTTTCCCTGCTCCATAGCGTCCGGCCACACGCCGGACAGACCGGTGCAGTCACCGGCGGCATAGACGTCCGGGGCGGAGGTGCGCAGGTGATCGTCCACCTGAATGGCCCGTTCCGCGGCGATGCCGCTGTCCAGCGCGAGCTGGATGCGGGGCCGTACACCGGCGGCCATGATGATGAAGTCACAGGGCACATGGCCGCCGTCGGACAAAATCACCTCTGTGATATTGCCCTCGCCGTCCACCACCGCGCCGCTGGCCCCGATCCCCAGCAGGAATTTGCAGCCGTGGTCCTCAAAGACCTTCTGATACACGGACGCGGCATAGTCGTCGGTTTGCAGAGGCATGACCCGGGGAGCCATTTCCGCAATCGTCACCTCCGCGCCTCTGTGGCACAGGGCGGACGCGGCGTCAAGACCTACCAGGCCAGAGCCGACAATAAAGACCCGTTTGCCCTTTGCAAAAGCCTCGTCGATTTTCAGCGCGTCGCTGAGGTCCCGGAAACCGAACACATTGGGCGCTTCCCGGAAATGGGGAATGGGCGGGATAAAAAAGCCGGAACCGGTGGCGATCAGCAGTTTATCGTAGGGGACGGAATAGCTCTCCCCATAATACACTGTTTTTGCCTCAGTATCAATTTTTTTCACCGTCTGACAGGCAATATGGATTATATCGTTCTGCTCAAAGAAATCCGTCCCAACGAAATTGATGCCGTCCACTGTCCGCTCGCGGCCCAGGAGCTTGTGGAGCATACAGCGGGAATGGACCTTTTCGTCCGTAGAAATGACGGTAATGATGTCATCCGGCCGGAAGTCCCGGAGCACCCGGGCCGCGCTGATGCCGGCGGCACCGGCGCCGATAATCACGAAACGTTCCATGCTCACACCTCCCTCACTTCAATGGCCTTTTTCGGGCAGGCCCGGACACAGGCGGGCCCCTCCTCCAAATGGGCGCAGAAATCACATTTGATGATTCTGGTGCGGTCCGGACTGACCGCCGGTACGCCGTAACGGCAGTTCATGACGCACATAAAGCAGGCCGCGCACTTGTCCTTATCGTATGTCACCAGACCGGTTTCCAGATTTTTCTCCAATGCGCCGCTCATACAGGTATTGGCGCAGTCGGGGGAATCGCAGTGGCGGCAGAAGATAGGACGGTATCCGCCCATGCCGTCGGAAATGATGCGGTTGCGGGACTGATTGACAGGATCGGTCAGATCCAGAGTATACAGGCCCCTGCCGCCGTCCTGACGGTGGGACTCCATACAGGCCAGGGAACAGTTTTTGCAGCCGTCGCACTTGGCGGGGTCGATAAAAATACGTTTCATCTCCGTACCCCCCTTAAATCTTCAGGGCCTTGCGCTTCTCCTCGATGATGGCTTCCAGCGTATCCGCGGCGGACTTGCCGTCGTTGTCGATGATGACGCGGCCGCCGGTCAGCTCCACCATGTCCTCGGTCAGCACTTTTGCCACCAGCTTGCTGCCGGTGATGAAGGGCGGCACGCCCAGATGCAGGGGCAGTCCCAGCGCCAGACCAAACGCGCCGTCAGCCAGGGCCTGCTCCTCCAGCCACTGCGCGGCGGAGAGCACCAGCGGCAGCTGCGGCAGGTCTACGCCCATTTCCGTGGCGATTTCCGTGGCGACGATCTCCAGTCGTCCAATGGCCAGACAGGGACCGAAGTTCAGGACCGGCGGGATGCCAAGCTGTTTGCAGACCGCTTTCAGGTTGGGACCGGCCAGTTCAGCGGCTTCGGGGGTCATGAGGCCGATATTCTCCAGACCGCCGGAGGAACACCCGGCTGTCAGAACCAGAATGTCGCGGGAAATCAGCTCTTTGGCAAGCTCAGCGGTGAGGGTATCGTGTCCGTAGGCAACGCTGGAGCAGCCCACAACGCCCGCCAGACCCTTGATCTTACCGGCAGCAATGAGGTCGATGAGGGGTTTCCAGCTTCCGCCCAGGAACTCTTTCAAACTGCCCTCGCTGACGCCAGTGAGGGTATTTTTGTTGCCGTGTTCGGGGAACAGGTTCAGCGGCACATTGCCCCGGCGTTCTTTATAGGCGGCGATGATCTCGTCAATAATACGGTCGCCGTCGGCCTGACGGGTCTCATAGTTGAAGGGGATGTAATCGGCGTTGGCCTTTTTCGCCACCACATCAAGACAGATCTGCTTGATTTTCAGCTCGTCACAGACCGGCTCAATGCCCGGCAGCGTGCAGTTGAACTCGCTGAGCACGGCGTCGATTGCGCCGCAGGACAGCACGGCCTCGGAGATGTAGTTGTTTCCGGCGTGGCCGTCAAAGATTTCGGTGTAGTGCGCACCGCGCAGCTGCAGGTCTTGTCCGACGCAGGTGCAGCCCACCAGCTTGAAGCCCTTCGCACCGGCGGCCTTCGCCTTCTCAACAACGTCTTCTTCCAGAAGCCGGTCCTGAATGGAAGTAAACAGGGAGTGCTGATGACCGGTAATCAGAATATTGATGTAATCGGGGTCGATGACGTTCATGCCCACGGGTGCGGACCGGATCACCGGGTCGCCCAGCACCACGTCGTTGAGCAGGTTGGTGAGCTGGAGGCCGTAGAGACCGGTGGAGATGCCCAGCCGCAGACAGGAGGTCAGCATTTCGACGGGATCGGAGCTGAGGTTCGTCGATGTCTTCACGATGTTGTTGAACACCTCGCCCTTCGCGCCGCCAGGCATAATGCCCAGTTCCTTCCAGCGCTGGACGCGGGGCTTGTAGGCCAGTTTTTCTACCAGCTCCATTGGTTCATACTCGGGGCGGTAGAGGTCGGACAGCACCTTGTCGGCCACCTTTACGCACAGATCATACTTGTCCGCACCGGTGACGTCCAGCAGTTCGGCGAGATGATTCAATGCCTTTTCGCTGCGGATTTTATCCTTATACAGGCCGGTGTTTTTCAACTGCCGTGCGGTGTTCTCCACAACATGGATATAGCAGCCGGAACCGGCGGCAACCGCCCGCAGGAAATTCCGGGCGACGATAGTATCTGCGTTGGCCCCGCAGATGCCGCGGGGAGCATCGGGGGTGATGCGGCAGGGTCCGTTGGCGCACAGGCGGCAGCAGACGCCCTGCAAACCAAAGCCGCATTTGGTGGACTGGCCCTCCACACGATGATGTGCCGTCTCACGCGGGAGCTGGCGGATATAATTTTCCATAGGCTTGTCCGCGCTCTGACAGGTATTGCGGCTGAGGCAGTCGGTACAGCTGTTCATAGGATGTTTCCTCCTCCATGAATAATCGGGCAGCAGCATAGCTGCTGTTTGTATACTTTACCATAAAAACAGCGGATCTGCAAGAAGTTTGTCATGGAAATTACAAAGTGTTTTGTCAGAGCGGCAGTCATGCAGCATTCCCAGCCATATGTATCCGGATGCCGCGGCAGGCGGCATCCGGCAGAGCTGCATTTGGTTACAGCATCAGGTCACAGCAATCGAAATCATTGTCAATATAGTGAGCGATAAACCGCGCTTTAAAGTTTCTGGCGTTGCAAATGGAGCACGGGGAACCGCAGACGTCCAGATCCTCCGGAAGGACAAATTTGATGTTGCGGACAGTCACATCACGGCAGTTTTCCCGGGTGTGGGCGGGAATTGTCATAGCTTTCAGACCGCGCTTATATTCGTTGCCCTCTTTATCCACCTCGGAGAGGAGGACCCCCAGGGCCACCCGCTTGTGGGGACAGACTTTACGCAGCCTGACGTCCAGCTGGACGATGCGGCCCAGGGATTCCATGCCCAGATCGCCGGCGTCAAAGTGTACGGAATCCTCACAGCCGTCCACGGACAGCTCCACAGGCTTCGGGCAGCGCTCAGGCTGGATAACGATATCGCAGTCCACATCCAGCTCCGGGGAGGGGAAGCTCACCACGTTGCCCTCCGCGTCGCTGTAGGTGATGGACTCG
>CAMWSZ010000219.1 GCA_947177005.1 uncultured Clostridia bacterium
AGATGTGTATAAGTTACAGAGGCGGTGCAGTTTGCCGGAAGAAGCTCCGGCATGGCAAAGCTTTCGCAGTTATTATTATAATCGCGGCTATCATAAAGCCCCACGCAAAATGATCTCCCGTTCCGGACTGACCAGCTGGCAAAGAAATAACCGGCCCGCTTTCGGCACGGCATCAGACTGGCGGGAGCAGCCCGGAAGCTATCAGATGGACGCCACGCAGGCAGATATTTATTTAGTCTCCCGGCACGACCGCAGCAAGGTGATCGGCAGGCCCTATGTGTATCTGGCGGTGGATACGAGAACACAGCTCATCGCAGGGATCTATGTAGGATTGAAGTGCGATAAAACCGCCGTGATGCTGTGTCTTGCCAACGCAGTCCGTGACAAGATTTCATACTGCCGGGAATACGGTATAGAAATCCGTGCGGAACAGTGGCCCAGCTGCGGACTGCCCCGTGAAATCATTACGGACAAAGGCAGCGAATTTACGGGATCGCGGCTGCAGGAGCTCTGCAAACGTTTCGGACTCGAAATTCAAAGCCTTCCCCCTTTCCGTCCGGATGAGAAAGGGCTGGTGGAAAAATCCTTTGATCTCATCCAGCAGCGCTACCGGCCCCTGCTTGCCGGGAAGGGCGTGATCGAACCGGACGCACAGGAACGGTGGGCCACAGATTACCGGAGCCAGAGCGTGCTGAATCTGGATGAGTTTACGAAAATTGTGATTCACTGCGTTCTTTATTTGAATTCCGGACGGTTCCTGGAGGACGCCGAAACACCGGCGCAAAAATGGCTTGCCGCCGCTCCTTCTCTGCTGGATGTCCCTTTTGAAGAGCTGCTGCTTATGGCGCTTCCTCGTGAGCAGGCAAAGCTGACCCGGAAAGGATTAAGGGTAAACAAGCTGCTTTATGTTCCTGAAGACATGGGCGGTCTGATCCTGAATAAAATCTATACGGTATCCAGCTCCCCTTCCGACCTGAGCTGTGTTTATATCCTGACGGACGGCGGCACTTTCAGGAAGTGTTCCCTGTCATCACCTTACCAGCATTATACAGGATTGTCCCAGCCGGAAGCGGAAGTTCTGATCAGAGAAGAACAGAAGCGGCGAAAGGCGGCGGAAAAACGGGAGGTTGCAGCAAGCGCAGAAAATATCCAGAACATTCAGGCGGTTCTGCGCGGCGCTCTGGCAGACGGCACAGAAAAACCAAGGCAGGATGCCATCGAACCGGCCTGACCGCAGTGCGTTCCTTAAATTGTTATAGCCCTGCGGCAGAACGGCTTCAATTGCTGGCGTATTGCCGTAAACTGCTTCGCAGGCCGGTTCGTTGAGCGGGTTAAGGCCACAGCTGTTCCAGAAAGCGCCGGTAGGAGCCGTCCGGCTTCAGGGGAAGAAGCCTGATCCCCTCAGAATCGAATGCCCCAGCGACTGCTCCGTGAAAACGCTGGCCTTTAACCTTGTGGCCGCGTTGGACAGCGCGATTGGGTCCGACTACCTGCATCAGATGAGCGCCTTTCAGAAAGGCGCAGCGTCGGCAGTCGCTACGCAGATGAAAATCCTCTGCATGACGCATCATGTTGGGCTGCTGCTGGTGGACGAAATCCAGAATGCCGCGGAAACCGCCTCAAAAAACCGGCAGGTAAAGCCTCTGCTCAGGTTTCTGGTGGAGCTGACCAACGATACCTCGACCGCCGTCTTTTTTGTAGGGACCCCGATGCCCGGAACGCCGAGCACAGAGCCGGAAACTGCCTGTGAATGCATATTCCGGACAGCTTCCATGGAGAACCCTATTGGCATCGGGAGCATCAGATTCCATTAATGCCGGTTTGTCCCAAACATAGAATCCGGCTCAATTTTGTTGAACTTTCACTGGACCGGTTAAGAGAATCATTTGTGCCGCTCTGTAAAATAGAAAATACGGCTGATTTCACTCAGCCTGACGGGTTTTCTGCCTGGGAACAGCCGTTAGCGGATGCCCTGCTCTCTATTTTGACCCTGCCCTTTGCAGACGGTCCTGCGCGGGGCTACAGCAATCTGAAAAATATGCTGCTGCTAAATGGATTCAGCCGCCAGAAAATCCGTGTGAACGGCTCTTTTGATACGGAAACTCTTCGCCGGCAGTGTTTTGAGTTTTATGGAAAAAATATCGCAGAGCAGTATTTTGCAGGATTTTCATATGATAGTATTTGCAGCATCTGCAAATGGAAAACAGCTGCGCCGGAACAATACGCTCTTTTGTGCGTTTTTACCGGACTGTCTGTTGAGGAATTGTTCGGAGCAGAAATTCGGCCCGGTCCAAATCCTGTGCTGAAGCAGATACTGGAATATGAGCAGAGAGAGGTTTCCTGTAAAAAAGTAGATCTGGCACGGTTAATGGGAATCAGCTCTTTCCAGCTTGACAGTCTGACAAAAAAATATGGTATTGCACCCTTCTGGACACAGCGGAATAACAGGCGCACCGAAACCATCGCCCTACAATTAACATCAGAAGAAAAACAGAAGGTTTCTGCAGCCGTTTCCCTGTGCGGCGGCGGTTCGGCTGCAGCGTTCGTCAGAACAATTCTGCTGCGGGAGGCAGGCAGGATTTTGAACGGATAAAACAAAAGGATAAGAATCATGCTGCACTGCCGGAAAATATGATTTCTGCTGTACAGCCCAAATTTAACCGGCTGCTCTTCCCTGCCCGGGCTGATTTCCTTCAATATGGTTTTCAGGCGGAAAACCCGGCAGAATCAAAAAAATGTCATAGAAATTTATAGGGAGATGCAAATATGAGTATACAAAATGATTTTATACAGAAAGAACCAGTCGAATCCGGCATGTCCGATACGGCGGAAGTTACGGAATTGTATGGTGTGGAGCCGGGCGGCATATTTGATTTTATCGGACGTGATTTAAAAGAACATACGATCAAAACTTGCTGGGGTGACCTGATGGTGATGTGCAACGCGCTGGAAGATTACGCCAATGTTTTGGATCGGGCTGTTGAAGAATGGGAACTTCAGGAATACCAGAAAGCAATATATCAGATTCATGCCGCCCGCTGCAGGAAAATTGCAGGAAAATATGCTGCGGCTATTGGATATGACCGGGAGGCCGCTTTGAAAAAATGCCGGAAGCGGCGTGAAAAAAGCCTGAATGATGTTGGTGAAGATGCATTGGCTCTTTTGGCAAACCGGCGTGGCCGCAATCAAAACAGTACGGCAGCGCAGAAGGATTTAGATCAGATGGCTCAGAAAAAGAGTTTGTCATCACATTCGCATCCAAAAGAATATTTATGACCGGTGACGGGTTTATGGTGACGGTGATTTTCAGCAACAAAGGCGTTTGCAGCTTTTAGGGATACAGGAATCTGCGTCAGCACAGCGCCCCTCCAATTCACTGCCAAACCAGTTGGCTGGTGGGAGTAGCTGCAGGCGGCAAATACTGGACAGGCCAGCATCGCCGGCAGTTACTCTCTATCCTGCACAGATGAAATAATAAAACGCTGTAATTCACCCGTGCGTTTTTGGATAAAAACGCACGGGTTTGTATTTCATTTTATATTCCACAGCCAGGTTTGAATATGGAGAACCATATCGCTGTCAATCCACCAGCGTCTGACTGCCTTGGAATCTTTGACAGGATGTACGCTGTAGATGTGCTTCTTTTCTGCACCGTTAATTGTTATAAAAATATTCTTATTTACGCAGGTTCCGCATAAATTCGCAACTGTAAGATGCTCGAAAACCTCTGCGCTGCTGCAGCAGGCAATAGAAAAGTGTCCGCCCGCTTCCCAGCTTCTGACGCCGAATTTCTTTGCACCTTTGAGAATCAAGCTTTTTCCGGATAGAAAGCCGTAAGCGCCTCTGTTCGCTTGGACAAGCTCTTTCGTAAGGCTGACGCCGCCGGCAACGCGGATGTCAATTCCGGTGAGGCTGCCTTTGTGTGTACGTAATAGATTGCTGACAGTGAACATATTATTTCCTCCTGATCCTTGAACAGTCTTCTCAGCTGAGCTGAAGTTTTTTACGCAAAAATACAAATAAGTATCAGCTGATTCAGCCGTTCTTTTTCATTGCCCCCCTCCCTTTCAGAATGTCAAAACAAAGAATCCTGTTCCCACAGTATTCCGTTTTGATCAAATGCGTTCCACTCGGAGACGGAAATCCCTCTCTCGGTGAACCATTCTGCTACTCTATGCCGGTGACAAAAATCAGACGGTTTTTCATAACAAAGCAGAACGATATCTTTTCCGCCGGAAAGAGATTGAAGCTCTGCCGCCGCTGCCTGTGCATCCAGCGGGGCCAGAACCTCCTGATTGAAGCGCCGAAGATATTCCGCATCGTCATGATTCCTCTTCCAGACTGCAAAGAATGTTCCATGCGGCGCAAGCGCCGGATAGCGGATGCCTTGGAACCACGCCGGCGTTTTTAAGGCGATGCTGACCGGTACAATATTGTCCGGCAGTTTTCTTATTTGTGCGAAGCAGGATGTAAAAATTTGCATTTGAGATTCCTCCTTTGGACAGAAAAACAGCCCGGCCTTGTAAGCCGGGACCGTTTTGGGGCTGTTTACTCCGTTTTGCCGGCGACGCGGTTTTTGAATTGCTTTCCGGCGCGGAATACGGGTACCTGCATTGCGGGGACCTCAATGGATTCTCCTGTGACCGGGGATTTTGCGGTGCGGGCCGCCCGCTGGTGCGCCTCAAAATAACCGAATCCGGCGATGGAGACCTTATCCCCTGCGGCAACGGCTTCTGCGATGATCTCGAAAATAGTATTGACTGCTTCAGCGGCGGTTTTCTTTGTGATTTCGCCGTCCAGTTTCTGCGCAGCTGCGCGAATGAGTTCTGCTTTGTTCATAGCTTTCTGTTTTCCTTTCTGTTGTTTGAACTGCCCGGCGGGCTGATTTATATGCGTCTTTACAGACAGGATGCGCCGTACAAAAAATGCGTCAGAACATCAGGGGCCGGCCGTCAAGTTCGTAGCCGGGAAGCACGGCATCCATGAAAAGCTCCGCCTCCTCATAGGACCCGCCCGACATGCGGATGCCGAACTCGATGGCTGTCAGATCCTGATTCTCTTTGTGGTCTTCTTTGTAATACACCTTTGTCCCCTCCGGAGGTTCGGCTTTTTCGCCGGTGGTTTTATCAAAAAGAGCGGCGGAGGAGGCGTCCAGCCCGGGTGCTGCGCCGGTAAGCGGCAGGGACACACAGCGTATTTTGCGGGTAACGTATTTGTTTTCGCCCGGGATGGCCCCGATGCCTGTTCCGGATTCTGAGACATAGTATTGGTCTCCCAGCTTCAAAAGGCTGTTTCCCATGGTATAAAGAGGATTGGCGTCAATTTCTTCGAGCTGGCTGTTGACCTCTGCCTCCGTCCCGCCTTCCGCCGCATTGTCTTCCCAGATCAGAATTACTTTCAGATCGCCGATTTCTTTCTTTTCCAGCGAAACAAACACACATGTAATCAATTCGTCGGAGACGGCGGAGGAAATGACGGGGGCGGATTTGACGGGATGCGCTGCCGTATAATCTTTGCAGGGAACTTCCCCGTAATAGACATGAAGCGCACTGCCGGATGCTGCGGTCAGATCTTCCGATGTAGCGGCGTCAAGCACCCTGATCTCCTGAAATTCGGTGCCTGGTGTGCTGTCAAGCTGAATGACGAAGGACAGTGCGTAGAATACCGTGCCGGTGTAATCCACAGCCGGAAAGGACTCTTCAAAGCCTGATTCATCCGGGCTTTCGGCCTCCTGCTC
>CAMWSZ010000220.1 GCA_947177005.1 uncultured Clostridia bacterium
TTATTCTACCATAGTTCCCTTCGCATTCCTAGCCTTTATTTCAGAAATAATATAAGTATTATTCCTTAACTACTGATGAGCGATTAAATGAAGAAAAATTACAGACACTACAGGATTGTAAAATTTATATGTCAGATTTATCTGGTTTTAATGATCCATTTGATGGGAAAGCTTTTTATTATGATGAAAAACGAACAAGTATACATAAGAATTGGGCTCAATTTAAACATGATGCCATTAACAAGTTTTCCTCAAGAGTAAGGATTGCGTCTCTTACAGCAAATGGTATAAATTCTATGCCTATGTGGGCACACTATGCCAATAATCATACTGGATTTTGTGTTGCTTATGATATGCGGCAAAATAATTTGCTTTCTTGCTCAACTTTCCCAGTACAGTATACAGATGAGCGTATTGATATTACTGCCTTTGTAGATCAATATGTAGAATATCTTTGCAGCGTGTTTGAGGAGCAGTTTAATAAGAAAACAATTTATATTACTGATTGGTCATTAGTTGATATTGCACTATTATTTATCAATTTAAAACATAAATCTTGGAGTTATGAAAAAGAATTTCGGTGTACTGTAGCATCTAATGCGGAGGGGATGCCTTATACTCCGGCTAGGCCTAAAGAAATATATATTGGCGCAAAATGTTCCACGGTACATTTAAAACGTTTGAATAAAATTGCAGAAGAGTTGAATGTCCCTATACACAAAATGGGATTTGATGAATGTTCACCAAAATTCGATTTGGCTATAATGTGATATCGTAAAAATGGGGGCCTTGTTTTATTGATACAAGGTCCCCCACATTTCTTTTATTATGCATTTCGGTACTGTCAACTGTTGATCTGTTGTTTAGTTCCTTATCACTACAAAGGCAATGGTTACAGGGGTTTTCTTGGAGCTGCTGGGCAGATTCGAACTGCCGACCTCATCCTTACCAAAGGGATTCAGTCTCTTTTTTATTGTCCAGAAGTGTTGAAAACAGTTTAATTCCGTAACAATCCAATCTATTTTTGTTTGGTTGTTCAAGTCTTGGCAAGTGCCGTCTTGTAGCGTTGGTCATCAAATAGTCATCAACCCAGTCATCAGCTATACGCTACAGATACACGGCTCTTTTGTAACTTGGACTCAAGTGGTCATGCGTAATCAAGAGAAGTCGTTGTGCCGTCCGACTGACATTGCAACTGGCATGGTACGGGAACTTTGATTCGCTATCCAGAACAAGGATACTGGGTGCTTGAACACATACGGCTTATCATCCATGCCGACATAACAGTACACATTTCATTTTATTTTTGGTAGTTGATTTTAGCTTGTCGCAGTTTGTTTTAGTTTAGCATAGTATTAGCAGCTTGTCCAGAACTACGTTTGACGAACGGCTTTTTCTATGCTATGATAACAGGGAAGGTGAGGAACATGGATACACAGGAGTATAACCAGCGGTATGAGGATAATCTACGGCGTATTAAGCAGCTACGGCTCTTTGATGATGATTTCTTTACCAAGTGCTTTGAGGGTAGCTTGGAATGTACGGAACTTCTGCTTCATGTGATTTTGGAGAAACCCGATCTGCGGGTGGTAGAAGTGAAGGTACAGTACACCATCAAGAATTTGCAGGGGCGGTCTGTCCGGCTTGATATTTTTGCGGTAGACAGTACTGGGAAGCGATACAACATTGAGATTCAAAGGAATGATCGTGGAGCCGGGGCCAAGAGAGCCAGATATAACAGTAGCCTGATAGATGCTAATATTCTGCTGTCAGGGGATGATGCGGACAATTTACCAGAGAATTTCGTGATTTTCATAACGGAGCATGATGTGATTGGCGGAAATAAGCCTGTCTACCATATTGATCGAACGGTTCGGGAGACAGGTAACTTGTTTGGTGACGGTTCGCATATCCTGTATGTAAACGGTTCCTGGCGTGATAAATCTCCGGTAGGGAAACTGATGCACGACTTTTCCTGTACGGACCCGAATGATATGAACTATGCGTTATTGGCTAACAGAGTGCGTTACTTTAAGGAAGATAAGGAGGGTGTTCAGGCCATGTGTAAGATTTTTGAGGATTACGGAAAAGAAATGCGCGATGAAGGAGCAATGAGCAAACTTTTGGAAAATATTAAGGCGTTAATGGAAACGATGAACTTCACAATGGAACAGGCTATGGATGCGCTTCGTGTTCCTGCTGAGGATCGGGCTGATGTAAAAAGCAGGATTGCGCTCCCTTGAATTTCAAGATGTTCAGATACCATGTAAACAGGGAACCGCAGGGCAGACCTAAAAATCTGCCCTGCGGTTTGTCATTCCTTACTCATTTTCCAACGCTTTGTAAAAAACCTTGCATCAATCTTCAAAAGAGGCTATAATGTGCTTATTCATTCTATGGCATACTAATCGTCAAAAGAATACTCGTTAAGCTCATCAAAGTCAACGAATTCCGCTAATGTCATGCCAAACGCCAGCGCAATTTTATGTAAAGTTTTCATTTTGGGGTTAAATGTCTTGTGATTCACAATATTGTCCAGCGTAGAGTGACTGATTCCGCTCATTAGTCCCAACTGGTAAATCGTGATGCCTCGGCTCCGACACAGGGAAAGAATCCTGTTCACAACGATATTCGAATAATTGTCAGCCACTCTATCTCACCTTGCTATCGTATCAGATTTTGCCCCTTTGGGCATTTCTTATGATAGCAATAAAAAATACCCACTATGCCCGTGTACGGGCATAGTGCGAGGCAAGTTTATCGCCCTGATACTTCAAGTGAAAATGGAGGCTTCTCTCATGGAATATAAAACCTGTTCTTTTACTGGTCATCGTCCGCACAAATTCCCTTGGCGGTACGACGAGGCAGACAAGCGGTGCATAGCACTAAAGTCAGCACTGACAGAACAAATCACGGCATTGGCCGAGGCCGGGGTAACGGACTTCTACAGCGGGGGAGCAGATGGCGTGGACTGCTGGGCAGCGTTGATTGTCTTGGAACTGCGCAAAAAGAATCCCATGCTGAAACTTCACTGTATCCTGCCCCATGAAGGACAGGCGGACAAGTGGAGTGATTCAGCACAGGAGCGGTATCATTCTATCTTAGCACAGGCCGATTCTGTTGAGTATGTGAGCCATGATTACTATGACGGCTGCATGATTGACCGTAACCATTGGTTAGTGGAATCCGCTGATCTGCTGCTGGCGGTCTATAACGGAGTACGAAGATGCGGAACTGGTGCAACCGTAAACTATGCTCGAAAGCTGGACCGAAAAATTATTTTGATTGATCCTGCCACCGGAAAAGTCACTTATGAAGGAAATGACTAATCTTTTTGGCAAATAAGGATACGAAATCTTTCGCTTGTCCATTGAAGATATTGCTGTCAGGTGACGCACGATAGACTGGATCAAAATGGAACGTGAACTTTTCCGAAAGCAAAACAAGCTGTGCGTTGTACGTTTTGTGGAAACCCCATGCTAGCCGATCAGGAAGTCGATGTAGTGGAGAAGGTGATCGGAAAGGGGCGGCGGGTGCAAAACCTGATCTACACTCACTGTCAATGTGCCTACAATATGTTTACGGATTCTGACGATGCCATAGGGGATCATATCGACCTCTTTGATCTGCTGGGGGACTTTGTGGAGGATGCCCCCCTTTGCGGGAGTCTCCCTATTTGGAATTACGAGAGTTCTTTCGGCTGAGTGACAAATCGCCCCTCTCCCTGACCTTTAAGGAGATTGAGCAAATCCTTGGTGATAGTCTGCCAGCAGAAGCATACTTTTACGATGCCTTTTGGTATGAGAATATGCCGGGAATGGCCTTCCCCATGTGGCAGGAGGAAGGATACCCATTCCATACCCTTATCCCGGACGAGATAGACTACTTCATTTCCGATTGCTGGACAAGTCAGGGCTATGAGATCAAGGCCCTGCACCGTGACGCTGAACGGGTGGTGTTCCGTAGGGTGATCACAGGTGTATCTGGGGTAAGAATCCCCAAAGCCTTGATTGACCGAAAACTACCGGACGCCATCGTTTACAAGGTGGAAAAGATTCTGAACCAGCTTGTCAGGGAATATGGACTTTAGACTATTTCACTGTCGAAAACAGTAGCGTATGAACCGTATTTTCGTAGATATATTATCACTTTTGTATAGGAATATACAGAATTTCAATGAAAGGATGGCTTGAATATGAAACGAAAGACATTATTCGAAAGCCCAGGTTACTTATTGATCGTATCAAGAAAATCGCCCAGGGTTTTCCGCTGTTCGGGGGTGAGCTGGTAGATTTTAGAAATCAGCGGGTCGTTAGGCTGATCGTCAAAGAACTCTTTCAATGAGATACCCAGCGTGTCACACAGGACAGACACCAACTCCACCGTAGGATTTTTGCTGCCAAGCTCAATTTCCCGCAGATAACTTTGTGAAACCCCTGAAAGATTCGCCAGTTTGTTGACACTGTAACCCCTTCCGGTTCTGAAAAAGGCTATACGCTCTCCTATCTTCATAGAAACACTCCTTTGTCAGTATAGAGATAGGATAGCAAAGCTTTTTCAAATTACTTACATTTATAGAATTGACTTTAACCGTTATAGCGATTATAATGGAAAGCACTACGCAATTTGTGTCGAAAAAAGAAAGGATTTGGTGAGATAAAGAAAATTTTGCCTATACTGCTATGCGTTGCACTGATCCCAATGGTTCTGGCCCCGAAGTATCATCAGCTACATCAACTTCCGCAGATCCAATTACCTCTCTGCCTGAGAACGGTAACGGCCCATATGTGGACTACAATTTACACGTTTATGAAGGTTCCTATGCTGACACTCCAGAAAGCATCAACATCAATTTGACTGTCCAACCCAATGAAAGTGATTTCTACTGTGAACTGTTTTGGATTTATGGAAGAATGCTGGAAGAAGGGACAGTTTGCCCCGGTGTTCCAAGTCAGTTAAGCGAAGGGACAACCATAACGATAGATTTGGAAACGAATGGTGGAATCCACGTTACCTTGGAGGGGGGCGGAAACGACCCATTCAATTATGAGTATGATTTATTCCAGTAAGTGCAGTAGGCAAAAGAAAATTTTCAAGATTTAGCGGACCTGTCATAATGACAGTTTTAACAGGATTACGCATCAGAACGAGACTACTCAATTACGTTGAGTAGTCTCGTTCCCTTTTATAGCTGGAATTTGATGTATTCTAAGACAGCAGCTTTAGAAATTTTCCAACGATTTCCAATTTGGAATGCTTCAATCTCGCCGTTATGAAGCAGGTCAAGTAAGGTATTTTTTCCAACCTTCAAAAGACATTTACATTCCTTAAAGGTCAGAATATCAGGCACACGTTCAAGCATTATTTTTTCCTCCTGTAAATAAGAAAATGGCTAAATTGGGTTATATCTGTTTATTTTAGTGTTCTTTGGTTTTGAAATATTTTCTTTTTTTGTACGCTCCCAGGTTCATAGATAGCGGATAATTAAAAAATATAAAGAGGTAATATATCTGTGTAACTTGAACAACAGGAGGTTTGCAAATGAAGGTTATCTTGAAACTGCTGGGCAAGGGGGCCACCAAGTTCATTATTTGGCTGGCTGCACAACTGGAAGGAGGAAAGTAAAATGCCCGCAAACGTTGAAACCATGTTCTATGTCCGTGAAGCCCCCTGGCACGGCCTGGGTGTCCGTGTCGAATCCGCGCTGAACTCCGAAGA
>CAMWSZ010000221.1 GCA_947177005.1 uncultured Clostridia bacterium
GATCTGGTGTTGGACGGGAGAGCGCCCGTTCGATAATCAGCAGAACTGATACTGAGTTTTGCGGAAAGTATTTGAAAAAAGAGAGGGCGTCTTGAGTTCATTTGAGTATATCATCTTGCAGATGCAGTTAATTATGGGGTTCCACAGTTTCGTGAACGGCTTGTAATGATAGGCAGCAGGGACAATGAGCCTGTTTTTCTGCCTGTACCTACTCATTTTCATATACATCAGAACCGTGAAAATCGCTGGGTGACACTCGGAAACTTCATCAAAGACTTGGAGCAGACACCAGGGGAATGTGCGGTATTTCCGGAGAGTCGTCTGCGATATTTACATAATAGGAACGCTATAAGCAGATCCAGAAACGCTGTTCCTGTTGGTCTCGCCAAGGCTATCGTAGACGCTGTTATTTCTGTGGCCGCAGGTCAGGCTGAAGTAAAAGTAAAACGTATCCGAGGAACCGGTGTTCACAGCAAGATACAAGAAGCAATCGAATGCCTATAAAAAGAACCGCACGCTAGATTTTATCTGCAAGTTTACGAAGTAGTATCCCGTTCGATTAAAACAGGTGTGACAACGCGATGTATTGGAGCTGGCAGGGGAGTGGGCCGGCGTTTTTTGCGCTCGTTCATCTGCATAAGAAGAAGATCCATCGCTTCCTCTGCCATCTTCTCGATCTGTTGGCTGACTGTACTGATCGGGATGACAGCCTCTTTTGAAATGGGGGAATCATCAAAGCCGATGATACGGTAGTCATCCGGAAGTTTTCCATATTTTTTGAATAAAAGGTTCAGAAAAATATTGGCATAAGTATCGTTTGCAAAAAAAACCCCCTTTTTCTTTCCCGCATATTTTTGGTCTATACTTTCAAAGGACCGCCTGATCCCTTCAATATTTTTTTCATACGTGTTTCCAAGATTTGACTGAATCAGTTCGTGAGGAAGCTGATGTTCTTTACAAAAAGCCTCAAATCCCTTAATGCGCTGATAAGAGGGGGTCTTTTCAGCCACGTTTCCATTGACATGAATCAAAACATCACAGTTTTTGTTCATCAGCAGCTCAGCGGCCAGCACTGCCCCCGTATAATTGTCGCTGTTCACGCTGCAAGTGTATTGATCCTCTCTTTCAACTGTCACTACCGGAAGATTGTAGGAAGCCAGTTCCTCGGAAGAAATGGTATAGCTGAGTACAATCAGCCCCTCAATCTGGTAAGACAGCAGCTCCTGGAAGTATTGGCGTTCAATGCTTTTGTTTTCATTTCCAACGAAAACAAGAAATTTATAGCCATATGCCTCATAGCTGGACAAAAGCTGGTTCAACATATGAGAATAGTAATGCAGATAAAGATTGGGAATCATGACGCCTACGATTTCGGTTTTGCCGCTTGCAAGGATGCGGCCTACCTTGTTTTCCTTATAATTCAGCGCCACAAGCGCATCTGCTATTTTCTGCTGATTTTCCAGAGTCAGGGAATCTGGATTATTAAAATACCGGGAAATTGTAGTTTTAGAAAAATTCGTGTATTTTGCAATATCATCGAAAGTAACGGTTTTTTTCACCTTATACATCTCCTAGCAGCTTGTTGTTCCTATGGTAGTATAGCAAAAAAAACCGCTGCCTGCAATCAAAATTTAACAGTATGGAAGCTGATCTGTGCTTTGTACAAATCAGCCAAATGGAATGCGTGAATACTGGGCAAACCGTCAATAATCGTTGTAAGACATAAATTCTTAACGAATTCCATTGACAATCAACAGGAGCAGTGTTAGTATAATTCCAATAAAGTAACCGGTAACTGTATCGGTTAAGTAATCGGTTACTTACTAAAATTTTAAGGAGGAAGGAATTTGGAGGAAAAATATGTAAAGGCGGCGCAGGAAATCCTGGAGTGCATCGGCGGGAAGGATAACGTAGCCAGTGCGGCTCACTGCGCAACAAGACTGCGGCTTGTATTGAAAGATGATTCCAAAATCAATGTGAATGCGCTGGAAAAGATCGACTTGGTCAAGGGCAATTTTAATAACGGCGGCCAGTTCCAGATTATTCTGGGCACAGGTATTGTCAACAAGGTTTACGCCGAATTTATCAAAATTGCAAACATAACCGAAATGACCAAGGAAGAGCTGAAAAAGCAGGCTGCTCAGAAAATGAATCCGCTGCAGAAGCTGCTGAAAACACTCGCAGACGTATTTGTTCCGATCCTGCCCGCACTGGTTGCCTCCGGTCTGCTGATGGGCATCAACAATATCCTGACGGCACAGGGGATGTTTGTTGCGGATCAGTCTCTTGTTGAGGCATATCCGGCTATCAAGGATTTCGCCGAGATGGTCAACTTGTTCGCAAATGCGGGCTTTACGTTTCTGCCGGTGCTGATCGGCTTTTCGGCAGCAAAGATTTTTGGGGCGACTCCTATCCTTGGCGCAGTAATTGGCGCGATCATGATTCATCCTGATTTGATGAACGGGTACAGCTATGGTCAGGCGCTTCTGGATGGAACCGTGCCATACTGGAGCATTTTCGGACTTTCCGTGGCAAAAGTCGGCTATCAGGGAACTGTCCTGCCGGTGATTGCCTCTGCGTTTTGTCTTGCGTTTGTTGAAAAGAGACTGCGCCGGGTGGTTCCTGCTATGCTGGACAATATTGTTACGCCGCTGTTGTCTGTCCTGATTGCCGGTGCGATGACATTTCTGTTCATCGGCCCGGTTATGAGAGGTGTCGGCGACGCTATGACAAATGCGGTTATGTGGCTGTTCTTTGATCTGGGCGCTGTAGGCGGTCTGATTTATGGCGTTACATATCCGCTGCTGGTAATCACAGGCATGCACCACAGTCTGGTCACTGCGGAGACGCAGATCCTTGCTAATATTGGAACGCTGGGAGGTTCTCCGACATTTGCGGTGGTTGCTGCCGCGAACTGTGCGCAGGGTGCCGCGGCCCTGGCTGTTATGGTGCTGATGAAGCATGATCAGAAAATGAAAAGCATGGCGTCTGCTTCCGGTATTTCTTCGCTGCTGGGCATTACGGAGCCTGCCATCTTCGGTGTCAATCTGAAACTGCGGTTTCCTTTCTATGGCGCATTGATCGGCGGCGGTATTGGGGCGGCATATGCAACACTGGTAAAAGTGTTGTCCGTTTCTCAGGGACCCTGCGGCGTGATCGGCGTGATCTGCATTCGTCCGGACTGTATGCTTCAATTCATGGTCTCGATGGTCATTGCGATTGTATGTGCGTTTGCCGCTACAATTATGCTGGGAAAAACAATTGGAAGAAAAGAAATTGCACCGGCAGAAGGACCGGCAGCGCCCGCAGTGTCTGCTCAGAGCAGCCTGTCAATCCAGACAGAGGCTGGCTGTGTCTATGCGCCGCTTGAAGGTGTTGCAGTTCCGCACACGCAAATCAAGGACGAAGCTTTTGCTGCCGGCGTAAATGGTGTCGGCGTTGGCATTATGCCGGCAAAAGGAGAAGTGTATGCTCCCTTTGATGGTGAGATTGTGATGCTTTTCGATACAAAGCACGCAATTGGACTGCAGAGTGCAGACGGCATTGAACTGTTGATTCATGTGGGAATCAATACAGTAGAACTGGACGGAAAGTATTTTACGGCATTCAAGGCGACGGGTGATAAGGTAAAAGCGGGGGACAAGCTGCTTGCATTTGATATGAACGCAATCAAAAAAGCAGGATATGATCTGACAACGGCTGTATTGATATCCGATCCGGAGCCGGACTGCGTGACTGTGGTGAAAACAGGTATGGTAAAAGCATTAGATAAAATCCTGACAGCTTCGCAGGTGCCAGTAAAAACCTGACAATTACAAAAGGCTGAAACTTGCGGCAGGGAGGTGCGGTCAGGGCCAATTACAGGATGCCCCGATGACGCCTCCCTGCCTGTTTAAGAAAGAAAGGTGTAACAGAATGATATCCGAAAAATTACAGAAAGCGCGGGACTATGTAGCGGAGCAGGGGGCGCACATCCCCCCGGAGAATTATCCTCTTTTTCATGTAACGCCTGTGGTAGGCTGGCTGAATGATCCGAATGGCTTTTCGGTCTACAAGGGCGAGTACCATATTTTTTACCAGTATCATCCCTATGGGCTGCAGTGGGGTCCCATGCATTGGGGTCACTCGAAATCCCGTGATTTTGTCCGCTGGGAACGCCTGCCCGTTTCTTTAGCCCCGGATGAGGACTACGACCACAACGGCTGCTTTTCCGGGTCTGCAGCGGAGCTCCCGGATGGGAGGCATCTGTTGATGTATACGGCGGGAAAAATTATTTCCCAGGAGGATGGAACCCCCAAAAAGCTGCAGATTCAATGCCTTGCGATTGGGGATGGGGTTGACTATGAAAAGTTCTCCGGCAATCCGGTGATGGATGGCAGTGTGCTGCCGCCGGAGGGAATCGATCTGGACTTTCGGGACCCGAAAATATGGTTGGAAGGGGACATCTGGTATGCAGTTATTGTAAACCGTATCAGGGATGAAACCGCAGGCTGCAATACAGGAGCGGTCCTGCTCTATTCCTCCGCCAACTTGGAAGATTGGGAACTGGCTGGACAACTGGATTGTTCGCATAATGAATATGGGAAGATGTGGGAATGTCCTGACTTTTTCCAGCTGGACGGGAAACAGGTGCTGCTGGTTTCTCCCCAAGAAATGGAAACAAAGGACCCCGCACTGCATGAGGGACATGTGGCGCTTTGTCTGCTGGGGGACTGGGACGGAAAAACGTTTACCCGCCGGTCTGTACAGCCTGTGGATCAGGGACTGGACTTCTATGCGCCCCAGACGCTGCTGACTCCCGATGGACGCCGCATAATGATTGGATGGATGCAGAGTGAGTTTACCAAATACGTGCCGGACGGCAGTCAGTGGTTCGGAATGTTTAGTCTCCCGAGAGAACTGCGGATTCAGGACGGCAGACTGATCCAGAGTCCGGTTCGTGAACTGGAGAATTATCGGAAGGAACAGACGGTATATCAGAATGTTCGGATCTCCGCGCCATTGAGCCTGCCTGGTATTTGCGGACGGACGCTGGAACTGAATCTGACGGTTCGTCCGGTAGAAGGGGAGACATATGACAACTTCATTCTGAAATTCGCACAGAACAGCCGTTATTTTACCTCTCTGACATTTGATCCGATCAGAAATGTTCTGGTATTAGATCGTTCACAGTCCGGATTTCCACGCGGCATCAAAACACCAAACGGGTATCCTGCCGGTGTAATTCATCAGCGAACGGTTCCCCTCCTGGAGGAACGGGACGAACTCAGGCTGCGGGTGCTTCTGGACCGTTACTCGGCGGAAATCTATGTAAACGGCGGCGAACAGGTTCTCACAGTGACGTTTTACACCCCGCAGACGGCTGATGGCATTATCTTTGATTCAGAGGGGACTGCTTCCCTGGATGTAGAACAGTATCGCCTGGAAATATAATACCATCATGATTTACAGGGGAAAAAGATATCGAAAACAGAGCAGAAACAGAACAGATACTGCTGCAAAATACTTTGCGGCAGTATCTGCCTTTTATTGCCTGATTATATGCGCCGCTTTCTGCCTAAATCTTTTTTGTTCGAAGCAGTCCTTGATCGTTAGCAAGACATATTGTCAGATTATTGCTTCTGAAGCGGCGTTTCGTTGAGAGTACTCAGGACCCCAATCGGATGAATCGTATGCTCACCGCCTGCATCCAGATCCAAAGTTGGATC
>CAMWSZ010000222.1 GCA_947177005.1 uncultured Clostridia bacterium
ATGTCCCATTTGACATAGCTGATGGGAGCGTCAGAGAGTATATCGCTCATCCGTTTGATGATATAGTCTTGGACATCTTCACGGGAGAAGTCCAGCATCAGTTGGTTCCGGCTCAGATCAGGTTTTCGTCCCGGAACCTGGACGGCCCATTCTGGATGCTGCCGGTACAGATCGCTGTCCTCAGAAAATCCCTCTGGCTCAAACCAGATACCAAATTTCATTCCTGCCGCCGTGATGCGTTCTCCCAATTCCTTCAGCGTACAGCCCAGCTTTTTCTCATTGGGGAACCAGTCGCCCAAGCTGGAATTATCATCATCCCGCCTGCCAAACCAGCCGTCGTCCATGACAAACAGCTCAATTCCCAAGCTGGCAGATTCTTCGGCAATGGAAACTAGCTTTTCGCCGGTAAAGTTAAAATAGGTGGCTTCCCAGTTGTTAATGAGTACCGGGCGGCGTTTATGCGCCCACTCACCCCGGCAGATATGATCTCGGATAGCTCTGTGGAAGCTGCGGCTCATCGAACCGAAGCCGTCACCGCTGTAGGCCATCATGACCTCCGGCGTCTGAAAACTCTCACCTGTCTCCAATGTCCAGGCAAAATTATCCGGGTGAATACCGCAAAGAAACCGTGTCTGGTTCGCCTGATCCTTCTCTATTTCCATCAAAAACTCGCCGCTATAGAGGAAAGAGAATCCCCAGCAGCTGCCGCTTGTCTCACTGGTTCCTTTCTCACAAAGAACAGAGAACGGATTGTAGTGGTGGCTGCTGGCACCCCGGACGCTGCCAATGGACTGGCTGCCATGCCCTACGGTCATCCTTTGTAAATTCCGCTCCATCGCGTGCCGTCCATAGAAGGTCAGCCACTCGAAATCACCAAACTGCCAGTCCAAGCTCATGCTGGCCGCTTTTTGCAGCAGGATGGGACTCGTCCCGTTATTGATAATCCTTGCGGTTCGGGTAATCACATCAAGCTCCGGCAAGACGCCATAACACAGCTCAATTTTCAGCCCGATACAGCAATCCTCCAAACAGACACGCAATGTTTCCGCTTCGGTATCCTTTGCATATACGGCAGGAAGCCCTTCCAAGCCATACTTTCCTCGGAATACATCCATTCCTGTTACTTTCAGCCGAACGGCCTGACTGCCATCGCTGGTTTGTACCCGCAAGGCGCTGATACGGTAGTCGCCGTTACCGAAGCAGCTATACTCCTGGGGCAGCACATCCAGAGAATATGTCTTGTCTGTTTTCCCTTTTTCATAGGGATTGCCGGAAAACCCCCGGTCTATATAGCCAATCTGATAGGACATATCTGTCTCGTCAATCCTGCTCCCATAATAAGTGTGCAGGAGCGTACCCAACTCATCCACCTTCATTTGATAGGTCGAATGGCCAGTGTGCATAGTAATCAACGTATGTGTGTCATTAAGAATAATAGGCATTTATTTTCCTCCCTGCGATGTTGGACAACTATGTTTAACCTTCTTCACATTCTATCAACAAAAGTGCGTCACAGCCTGCCGCAGCCCAACGCAATACGCCATTTTTGACAGCGTAATTTCTTCCACTCCACAAGTCTGTATAGCTGGTCTGTTCCCGCAGGCCAGCCCGCGCAGTGTGCAGGACTACCGTCTCCTTTACGTCACGCCAGTGAAAAAGTGCAGCATACTGCTTTCCGTCAATGGTGGCTGTATAGGCGGTGGACGCGCCGGATTGCGCGGATTCCACAGGCATAAAAGCGGTCTGCGATGCAGCAATCTGATTGACTGCCCGGTTTCCTGCCAATTTTTTGGTCCGTTCTCTGGCCGCTGGATTCTCGTAATCGTCGCTGAGCATCATCACTGTGCCGCCAATTACTGCTGTGGTATAGCGGGCTCTTGCTTCACCTTCTGTGCTGTCTTTTCCCATTCCGAAACTATTGAGCAGTACAATATGATCTGGGTCATTGTACTGGTATAATCTTCCGCTCAGCCACCAGCTGTAGGTCTGTGCGTTTAATTCATACTCCACATCCTGTGCCGTACCAAAGGCATCACAGGATATCCTCCTGGCATGGCCATAGCCATAGGGGAAAACCGGTGCAATAGACAAGCTGATAAAGACAGGCCGTCCAATCCGGTTCTTGTCCAGCAATTCGTCCAGATAGGCATACCCCTGGTTGATCGCCTCTCTCCCAGTGGTCACTGCCGCGTCATAATGACTTCCTTCCATACCGCCATGACTCATAAAATCCAGCTTCACATAGTCAAAGTTCCACTCTACAAATTTGTCAAACTTACATTTTGTCATTTGTCTCCACACAGGATGTGTGACATCATAAGGAATTGCGCCGTCTATACGGGGCAGGAAGCGTCCTTTTTCGTCCCGCTGCAAAATCTCTGCATAGCGGTGTCCGGGTACTTCCGGGATTTCTGCTTCCGTGTCCTGACCAAAGAAAGCAAAGGGCACCTCATAAATCCCTGCTTTCTGTCCGAACCGGTGCAGCCGCTCTGCTTGTGCCGCCAGACGTTCTCCGCTCATTACATTCCATCCCGCATCCAGATTCACATATGTTGTTCCCTGATTCTGATAACCGTCCGGCATGAGTTCTTCCTTCAAAAAATTGCCGCTGTTTTCATACCGTTCCTCAGTCAGCCGGAAAGCAAGCCCCGCCCAGCTGTTAAACCCAAACGGAACGCCATACTCCCACTGCACCGGCGCACGTTCCGCCTTCAGAAAATCTCCGTATGCCTCCAACAGCTTTCTATAGTCATCCCCATACAGTACCCCGAACCGGGCGGAGGATACCCCTCTTCCCGTCAGGATACCGTGGGGCTGTGTGTCATGGGTTTCCTCGTTTGCCGCACCGCTGCGGGCTTCAAGCGTATTCGCGTCCATCGCGGAGCAGACAATCCCGTTTTTCCATCTGTCAAAATCCAGCGCTCCAACCAGAATCCCCTCCCGGCTTTCTTCCGAGTAGAGCGCCGTCACCTCGCAGCTCATCCTTCCCGCTCGAAGGGGAACCGCTTCCCAGCGCAGCCACATGGTATTGTCATACGGTACGGCCAGCATTTTCTTCCACATATCTGCCCAGACCGCCGGACAGACATCGCCCTCATTTGTGTCAGGCGCGGAGAATACGAGGGGTACAAGCAACCGCGTCGCCACATCCTGATTGTCCGAACTGCGAAGTTCACAGTCTGCAAACGCCATTCCGTCAGGAGATACGCCCAAATGTTCTATCAGCTCCAGCCCCTCTTCCCCTGAAAAACGCAGCGTCAGCAGGCTGTCCTCCATATCCTGCACCTCCAGAGTCAAATCCGCTGTGCGGGTATCCACCCTGCGTCCATCCGTACTTTCACCATAGGCATATGCTTTCAAAATCTTTTTTCCTGCGTCCCTCAACTCCCAAAAGCCGTCTTTTATATAACTCCAATGAGCCATAATAGTATCCCTCCTAAGCAACCCCTTTTTGATAGGATTCTTCTTCCGGCACGACAACGCTCATGCCGCCAGAAGGAGCTTACCATATACCAATCGGGGGCAGAGGGTATCCCCTGCCCCCGATTGACATAAAATCAGATGCTTGCTTAACTATTCCAAAGCGCCATACGCGCCTGATACTGCTCAGTAATATATTCCTCGCAGGCCGCAAGACCGGAGGCTTCCATTTCTGCCAGCATAGCCTCATAAGCTGCGGTGGCCGCGTTGTGGTCTGCGGCTTCCACAATCTTGCTGTAATTCTGGTTCATAACATCGGCTACCTTCTGCCACTGGAGACCTAAGGGAGTGCTGCCAGCAGGCTCCAGTCCGCTGAATTCGGCGGTGTCCCATGCGTCGGACTCGCCGATCACCTCATTTGCAAAGGTAGAAGTGTCATCCATCTGGTACTTTGTGGTCAGGTCGTAGGGAGTGCCGTCGGAACCAAATCCGTTCTTAACAAACCAAGTCCACTTACGGATACCAGTTTCGTTGGAGGTAGCGTCAAAATCGTTCAGCAGACCGTCCAGAATTTCCGCTTTGGGGACATGGACACCATTCTCAATGGTCCAGTGCTCGCCTTCGATACCCCACATCAACAGATACTGGCCTTCTTCGCTGACCAGGTAATTCACTAACTTCATAGCGGCATCCACATTTTTGCAGTTCTTGGTGATGCCGATGGCATCCCAGCCCAAGGTGCTTCTGCCGTTATAGGTGGTCTGGTTGGCACTCAGATTATCTGCGACGACTTTGTACATATAGAACTGCGCATCTTCGCCATAGGCAGCAGACAAAGAAGTGTTGACATCGCTGGTGTCCCAATACGCACCGAAGGTGCTGAATACATAGCCGCCGGACAGTTTCTGTTTCCACTGCTCATCTTTATTGACGATCCACTCCTTGTCCAGCAAACCGCCGGCGGCAATATCGTTCATGAAGAGCATAGCCTGCATATACTGCGGGTCTTTGGTCCAGTGCTGAAGGGTTCCATCCGGTGCTTTATAGTAGGTTTTCAGTCCGAACATTCCCTTTAAGCTACCATAGCCGCCGTCTTCGCTGGAAACGACCGACAGGGCGATGGAGGTCTTGCCGTCAACCTCCGGATGCAGCTGTTTGAACTGACGCAGAATGTCCAGATACTCGGACTGGGTGAAGGGTTCCGTACTCTTTGCCCGGTCCTCTCCAACGATCTCGGCCAAAAAGTCCCTGCGCATCAGTACGCCGACGGAAGCGTCCGGGTCTACGCCGTACCAGTTGGCCAGCCAGTAGTTATGCCCATCGTCCGCCCTGGTTTTTTTCAGCGTCTCGCCGTACATCTCTTGGATATTGGGATACTGGGCAATATAATCATCCAGTTCAACAAGAGCGCCAGCTTCGATATAGCGGTTGACGATTTCCCCTTGCCCCATAAGAACGATGTCAGGGTAGTTGCCGCCAGCCAGCATCAGATTCAGCTTCTCACCGGGGTCGCCGCTGGGATTCTCTACGCTCAGCCGGACGCCGGTATCTGCCATGATTTTTTCCGCCACTTGATCGGTGAACGTTTTACTGCCGGAGTTCTTGTCAAAGAGGGTCAGTGTCACAATACCATCGGCATCAACGCCGCCGTCATTGTCATTGGAACCGCCGCAGCCTGCCAGAAGAGACAGGACCATGACTGCGCTCAGAAGCAGAGCAGACAATCTTTTCAATTTCATCATTTTTCCTCCAAATTGTTTATTTCACAGAACCAAGCATGATGCCCTTCACAAAATACTTCTGAATGAAGGGGTAGATGATAATAATCGGAATGGTCGTCACCATCGTAGCGGCCATACGGATACTGTCCGGTGTAATGGACTGGCTGAGACGGTCCGCACTGGAAGCGCCTGCCTCGGAGGTCTGGTACTGGTTCAGAATTTCTACCAGGATGGACTGCATGGTTTTCAGATCCTGAGAGTTGGTATACAGATAGGCATCAAACCAGGAGTTCCAGTGTCCGATTGCCACAAACAAAGCAACGGTCATAACGATGGGCTTCGAGAGGGGCAGAACCATTCGGAAGAAAATGGTCAGGTCGTTCGCCCCGTCGATCCGCATGGACTCGAACAGCGCCGCAGGCATACCGTCAATGTAGTTGCGGATCAGGATCATATTATAGACACTCAGCAGTCCAGGAATGATATATACCCAGAAGCTGTTCAGCAGGCCCAGGTTTTTGAGAATCATGTAGTAAGGAACCATACCGCCGCTGAAGTAC
>CAMWSZ010000223.1 GCA_947177005.1 uncultured Clostridia bacterium
AAGTCCCAGCGCAAAGGAAAACGCGGCGGCCATGCCGCGCTTTCCTTTGTGCCGCGACACAGTCAGGCGTACAGCGCCGGAAAGGAGAAGCCAATGAATATTCGGAAAAAGGTTGATTATAGTGAATTGTTCTCTGCTCTGAGTTCAGCAGTTGATACCAAAGTGTCTCAGATGGAATTATACTGCGAGATAGGGAGACTTGTCAGCGCCCGAAAAGAAAAAGGAGCTGCTGTTGCGGCGGCAGGCTATCTGGCAGACCGCTATCCTGAAGCATCTGGTTTCTCCTCCAGAAACCTGCGGCGGATGCGGGAGTTTTACCGCTCTTATGAAAGCACTCCTGAGATTTTGCAGCAGGCCATGCAAATCGGCTGGACACAAAATGTGGTTATCATGGAAGCGGAACTGTCTCTGCAAGATAAGAACTGGTATATCCGGGCCGTGCAGAAGTTTGGCTGGTCCAAAGCAGAGCTGCTGCGCAGGATCAAATCTGCCGCACACAAAGAAATGACTCTCGACACGGCTGACAAAGTGTGTTATACTGACAACAAAAATATCGTTGTGGAGAATTTTGAACATGACGAAGATACTCTTTGTGTGCCTGGGGAACATTTGTCGCAGCCCGATGGCGGAGTTTGTGATGAAAGACCTGGTGAAGAAAACCGGTATGTCGGAACAGTTCCTGATCGAGTCAGCCGGAACCAGTCGTGCGGGTGGGCCGGTTTATCCCCCTGCCAAGCAAAAGCTGGCCGAGCATGGGATCAGCTGCAAAGGCAAGACCTCCCGCCAACTTCAGAAAGGCGATTACGATGCCTACGACCTGTTGATCGGGATGGACTATGGCAATCTTCGCAATATGCGCCGTATTTGTGGCGGCGATCCAAAAGAAAAGATGCATCTGCTCCTGGACTTCACCGATCACCCCAGAGATATCGCGGACCCGTGGTACACCGATGATTTCGATACCGCTTGGCTGGATATCGAGAGAGGGTGCCAGGGATTGCTGCTGTGTCTTGAAACGGGGGAACCCTGATGCTGATGAATTCAAATGACTATCTGGAAACAGTCGAACAGATCAAATCCGAAATTCAAGCGGCCCAATATAAGGCGGCTGTCAGTGTTAATCAGGAATTGATCCTGCTTTATCATGCCATCGGAGAGGTAATCAATGCCCACAAAGTATGGGGAAACAAGTTTATTGAAAATCTTGCAAAAGATATCAAGCTTGCGTTTCCCAATACAAAAGGATACTCTGTTCGCAATCTGAAGTATATGGCAAAATTTGCACGGACTTACCCTGACCGCCAATTTGTGCAGACAGTGTCTGCACAAATTCCGTGGTCGCATCATATTGCAATTCTGGACAAAGTAAAGGACGCGGAGCAAAGGATCTGGTATATCCAAAAGACTGCAGAGAACGGCTGGTCACACAGCGTACTTGTCCACCAGATTGAGAGCGGTCTTTACCACCGTCAGGTACTGACAGAAAAGGTATCGAACTTTGAGCTGCGTCTCCCACCGCCGCAGAGCGAACTGGCGGTGCAGACAATGAAAGACCCCTATATTTTTGACTTCATCCCGTTTCGAGAGGATATGGTTGAACGGGACATCGAACAGGCACTGGTTCAGGATGTGACGAAACTGCTTTTGGAACTTGGAACCGGTTTTGCTTTTCTTGGCAATCAATACCATCTTAACATCGGCGGCGATGATTTTTATATTGATCTTCTGTTTTATAACCTAAATCTCCGCTGCTATGTTGTGATCGAGCTGAAAACTGGTGATTTCAAACCGGAATATGCGGGCCAGCTCAATTTTTATCTTTCTGCTGTGGATGGAGTGCTAAAGACGGCGCAAGACAATCCGTCAATAGGTCTGCTGCTCTGCAAAAGCAAAAATGATCTCGTAGCCGAATATTCTCTGAAGGATATGAGCAAGCCAATGGGTGTCAGTGAGTACCAAGTAACGAGCAGCCTTCCTGCTGAACTGGAACAGCAGCTCCCTTCTGTGGAGGATATTCAAAAAAGAATTGCTCTATGCAAAAATCAGCATGGAATTTAAGGGCGATGACCGGGGCAACGGAGACAGCGAGACAAAATTGGAACTCGGTTGTCAATGGCAAGCACAGACAAGGTCTAACTACCACTATTTAAGGGGATTTCCAAACAAGAACTTTGGTATTAATGGAGCATATACGATTGATCAATTTATAGAAATTATGAGAGAGTTGTAACCAAGGAATATGCGGTTGGTTTAATATCTTTGGAAGTGGAAGCGGCATCTGTAAAAGCCCAATGACCGATAAAAGCGGCTAATAATTATCTTGCCATCGACAGATAAAAACGGTTTTTACTTAAAAACTACAAAAAGCACCTTAAATCCGCACTATCCAGAAATATCTATCTGTAATCTTGAAGATGGCAGGTATTTCCTTATCATTAAAATTTTAGAATCTCAATTTAAAAAGAGAGGAAAGTGGTCCTATGCAACTCAATAGAGGATCTGAATGGCGGAGGTGGGAATTGCATTTGCATACGCCCTTCACTAAAAAAGAAGACCACTATGTAGGTGGAACCTCTGATGAAAAGTGGGATAACTTTTATGATACTATTGCGAGTTATATAGGTGACGGAACTGATCCCATACAATCAATTTGTGCTATTGCGGTTACAGATTATCTTTCTATAGATAACTACCTTAAAGTTTGCAGCGATAAAAGGCTCCCAGATAGCGTTAAGCTTGTTTTTCCCAATGTTGAGTTAAGGATGAAGCCTATTGCATCGAAATCGCCAGTAAATATACATTGCTTATTTGATCCAAGTATTTCAGGAGAACTGGAGAGCCGTTTTTTTGCAAACTTAAAATTTGAATATGATCATAATCAGTATAATGCAACAAGGCCTGAACTGATACGGTTGGGCCGTGCCTTTCGGGGATCACAATCTATGCCTGAAGAGGAGGCCTTTGCGATTGGGTTAACTCAATATGTTATTTCTCCCGAAACATTATCTGATGTTTTTAAGAATAATCCTCAGTTGAGAGAAAAAACGATTATTGTCGTATCCAATAATACCACCGATGGTGCTTCTGGTCTTCGGACGCATAGCGAATATTTTATTGGAAATGGCAATTAGAGGCTACTCGCAGAGCTATATACCAGCTTTCAGATATGATATTCTCTGCAAATTCCAAAGATATAGCATACTTTCTTGGAGAGGGTGTGGATAGCCCGGACGTAGTAAAAGAAAAATGCGGCTCCCTAATGCCGTGCATTCATGGGTGCGACGCCCATAGCAATTCAAAAATATTTGCACCCGATAACGATAGATTTTGCTGGATTAAAGCTGACCCAACTTTTAAGGGGCTAAAACAAGTCCTGTATGAGCCGAAAGAAAGGGTACGGATCAGTAGCACAATGCCGGACACAAGACCAAGTTACTATATAATTGACAGGGTAGAGATTTCAGGCAACAAAGATTTTTCACCGGAACCTCTGTATTTCAGTGATAAACTCACTTGTATTATAGGGGGAAAGTCAACTGGAAAATCATTGCTTCTCTATAATATGGCAATGGCAATAGATGAAGAACAAGTGAAGAAGAAGGAAGAGACTGCTTCAACGAATGTTAAGCGAATTCCCGAACTAAAAGTATACTGGCATGATGGAGTTTGTAGTAGTGAGCGGGATAAGCAGAGGAAGATTGTTTATATACCTCAGACCTACTTAAATCGGCTTAGTGATGAAGAGCAAGAGACAACAGAAATCGACACCATTATTCAGGAAATTGTCCTGCAAGACGAAAAATGTCGTGAAGCATATCGCATGATGACAAAAAGAATTGCGGAAAAGAAACAAGAAGTGGCAAAATCAATCGTAGATTTCTTAAGAATTGTGTCAGAGCGGAAAGGGCTATGCGAACAGTGTAAAGCAATTGGCGATGAAAAATCCATTGATTCTGAAATTCAAAATCTGAATATTCAATTAGAGCAATTAAGCAAGGAGTACAACGTTACTGAAGAAGAAATTAAGAAATATCAACAGTCCATGGAAAACATCCAATTGTTAAAGGGAAGACTCGCTGCTATATCTAAAGAAATAGCGCTTATTAAAGAAATCACAGCAATTGTTGAAGTGAAACCTTTAGCAATGAAAGAGATCACAATTTGTAGTAATTCCATGGTCGAGGCTGCCAAAAAGGTTAAAAGAATTGCTGATGAGGCGTGGACTGCTGAGCGGGAAAAAATTTTGAATAAAGCCTATAATTATCAAAAGCAGGTGGAATCATCTATAAGAGAACAGGAAGAAATCGTTGCGGCTTTACAGCCTAAAATGGAAGGTAATGAAAGAATCAGCAAGCTCTCAGAGGCTCTCGTAAGTGAACGAGAAAAATTATCTCAACTTGCTGAAAATCAAACCAGGCTCAAAACCATACAGGAACAATATGGGCAGTATCTGGAAGTGTTGAGCCATGTGTTCTCAGAGTTTAGTACAATTTATCTTGGCTACATAAATAGTGTTAACGATGGATTTGTCCCTTCTACGGATGATCTGGAGTTTTCAGTCAAAAGGGTTTTACGTATTGAGCAGTTTTCTCGAAAAGTTGGAGAAATATTGGACAACAGGTCACTTAAGAGATTTACTAAATTCAGCCTTCGCGATATAACAGAGGACGATTTACAGCCTGCAAATATTTCAGCATTCATTGAATCTCTTCTATGCAATTCAATCGAATCATTACAACTTAAAACCAGTTACAGCATTGAAGCTGCTCTTCGGGAAATATTGTCTGATTGGTATAACGTTGATTATATCGTGAAGATGGATAATGACAATATTCAAGATATGTCACCGGGCAAAAAAGCGCTGGTTTTGCTTCGGCTCCTGATCAGTTTAGCCGAAAGTTCTTGTCCGATCCTTATTGATCAGCCCGAAGATGATCTTGATAATAGGTCGATTTTTGATGAATTAATCCGCTTTGTTAAAGAGAAAAAAGTCGATAGGCAGATAATTACTGTTACACATAACGCAAATATAGTCCTTGGCGGTGATGCTGAGTTGGTTATAGTTGCAAATCAGGACGGAAAAAATGCTCCGAATAAGCAGTTCCGCTTTGAATATCGAGGCGGTGCAATTGAGGATATATCCCCAGTCTATGCTGAAGGAGTACTTGACGCTGGTATACTCAATGGTAAGGGTATTCAGGAACATATTTGTGAAATTCTCGAAGGTGGAGAGCAGGCTTTTGCGCTAAGACAACATAAATACAATTTTATAAAAAATAGTCTGCTTGGCAACCAGTACCATCTTTAACATCGACGGCGACGATTTTTTACATTAATTTTCTATTCTATAATCTGAAGTCTCGTTGCTATGTTGGACAAAGGATATGAGTAAGCCAAGGGATATCAGTGGGTATCAAATAGCAAGCAGCCTTCCAGTTGAACTGGAACAACAGCTCCCTTCGGTAGAAGATCTCCAAAAAAGAATTGCCCCATACAAAATTCAATATCGAGCAAATTAATCACCAAAATTTAATCCATATAAACGGAATCACGGCTGCATCTATAGTTTTCTGGTATTACATAATATCCCAACAGTATAGATCCCGCAGGCGGAAACGCCTGCGGGACAATACTTTCCAGGGTTTTGACACCCCCAAAATTCTATAAGTTTTCCATAGATGCAAGATCGCTTTTTGA
>CAMWSZ010000224.1 GCA_947177005.1 uncultured Clostridia bacterium
CCTCTACTCATTTTTCCATAATAAAGGCATTGTACCATACTCCGCCACATTATTCAACAAATTTTTACATTTTTCCTTAAGACTTGAGAGTTGAAAGTTTTTTTGCAAATTTTAGCGAAAAAGTTCTGAGAATACAGCAAACCGGCTATTTTAGAATCCGACTACTGGTGCGGTTCCCATTAAATTGGCTATATAGGCTTCTAAGCGGCTCGGTTCTGATGCTTTTAAATACCCCAATCATTGACCTTGATCGCACTCGAACTTTAAGCCGGGTTTGAAACTGCACATTTTAGCCTGTTTTCGGAACTTTTCAGAAAATTCCGCTTGAGAGAACTTTCAACTCTCAAGTTAACCAGTATGGAGCGGAGCGTGCCATGAATGAATTGCGTCGGATTGGAGAGGAATACAGCGTTGCCCCCGTTGTGGTTATGGAATCCACTTCTCACTACCAGCTCATCCTGCATCAATTCTTCCAAATGGCTGGCCTTGAGGTGATTGTAGTCAACCCGATTCAAAGTGGGGCACTGAAAAATATCAATGTCCGCAAGGTAAAAAATGATAAAGTAGATGCCTACAAAATTGCAATGCTCTACCGTCTGAAGGTATTGCGTACTTCCCAAGTTCCAGCGGACAGTTTGAGGGGACTGCGGCTGTTGTGCCGTCAGAGGGCCGAATTAACAGGAGATGTCACGCGCTACAAAAATCGACTTACAGCATACTTTAGATCAGGTCTTTCCAGGGTATGACAAGGCATTTTCGGATGTAGGTGGTGTAGCCTCTCGTGCCGTGTTGACAGAATGTCCAACACCTCAGGATCTTTTGTTAAAGAGCGAGGACGAACTGGTTGGATTGATTCGCACAGCTAGTCGGCGTGGTCTGGCGTTCTGCTACAAAAAGGCTACAAAGCTCCATATGGTTGCCGAAGAAGCTGTCAAACTTGGCATCTCCGCTCCTGGCAACGCCGCAGTGATTACCACGGTGTTAGAGGTACTGGAGACGTTGCTTCAGAATATCCAGCGAATCGAACAAAACATGAAAGATCTGGCCAGGCAAGAAACATATATCCAACAAAACCTTGCCCTTTTGCAGACCATTCCAGGAATCGGATTCAAATCGGCTCTTGTCATCCTCTCCGAGATTGGAGACTTTTCACTGTTCCATAAGCCCAAGCAGTTGGCCGCATATTTTGGTCTCGACCCTAGTGAACGGCAATCTGGTAAGTTTTGCGGCTCTAAAAATAAAATGTCCAAACGAAGTTCATCTCAAGTCCGTGCGACACTTCATATGGCTGCTGTGAACTCAGTGATCGTTCAGGCAAAACGCCCAGTGCGCAATCCTGTTCTTGCTGCCTACTACGAAGAAAAATGTAAATCAAGGCCGTGCAAGGTGGCCATGTGCGCCGTAATGAGGAAAATCTCCAATATCATCTTCGCCGTCCTCCGTGATCAGAAGTCCTTTGAACTGCGTCAGCCACAGGAGCACGCCCAACGTTTAGGCGTATTGTCTGCTACCTGATTCGTAGGTCAGCTCTGTATGCTACTTCAGTGGTTGAGACGGATGCCGTTCCACGTGATTTACGACTTTGCTTAACTGGTCGGACTAGTCAAGACACTTGCACAGAGTAGGCAGAGATATCCGCATTGTTAGGGAACACATTAGGGTGTATGGGTGACCGATTGTGCTAAAGCTCGAAGAATTAGCTTTCTTCGTCTGTGTGGTCGAGGTAATACTATACTCTGCTTAGATAAAGACCATTCTGGGCGAAACTGCAGGAGTATTCGATGTCAAACATGCGCATCTAATAAGCTGTACGCAGATAGTGTGAAGCCATCGTTCAGCTTGCCAGACCTCATCCACTGTTTCAATTCTTCATGAGACAACCTGATAACATCGGAGATGCCCTCATACCCTTCATTGATAGAGAAGTCCTCCACTATGCAGGAAAAAACGTTGACTTTATCACCGCACAACCCGCTGTCTGCGACACAGGTTCCAAGAAACACCGCCTCAGAAACCCGCGCTGAAAGCTCCTCCTCCAGTTCCTTGCGGACGTTATCCGCCGCTGAGACACCCTCCTCGCCAAAGCCGCGCGGAAAAGCATACTGATAATCCCGCAAAGCGTGGCGATACTGCTTAAGCAGCAGGAAGCCGTCATGATACTGGGGAATAACAACGACCGCCCCCTTTTTTACAGTAGGCAATATGCGCTCGTAGGCAAAGTATTTTCCTTCCCGCTCATAAACGAGATCAACGACCATCAAGTGGTACGGACTGCTGTAAACAACGCCAATGGTACGCCCCGTTTTTTCCTGGAATTCTTCCACCACCGTTGGGTCGGTTACAATGTGGATACTGCCGGTATCCGCAAAAGCTTCCGGGCGGTCTTGGATTAAAGAGAGATATTGATTCCATTCCGTCCCCAATTTGTCCATGTACTCCCTCGCTTTCTTACAATGCGCCGCCGTTCAGAGGATTACAAACGGGGGCTAGCAACGTATCAAACGACCTATCATCACCGGCCTCTTTGTCGAAGCGCAGCCGCAAGACGGCCATATTTTCTTGCGAGGATGTATCTTGTCCTGCGCATAGGATACATACTTCATTGCCCTCTGAGCTAGCCGCAAAGCTGCCTCCACCGATGAAGTAACACGGGTATCGGTAAATTTTGGAAAGAATGGCTCTAATATTATTGTCACATGTGCCTGCCCTGTCCCAAGGGCCAATGTACTCTGGCGTTGCGCTTTCTTTAGAGGACGTGCCTGTAATCTTCAGGGCCAACTGATCAAGATAATGCTTCAAGCACACTTCGACGTGATTTATATCACATTTTGGGAACTTCTTATAAGCGGACATCCATACATCAAAAGATGCCTTCAGGTCAGCTTCATGGTCTTTCAGCTGTATCACAAAGTCGTTCCACGACAGATCAGCAAGATTGTTGACCCATTCCTGCGAGATAACAATAGTCTGCATCTTTGTCGTTCTGTCGATCTGGTCAAACACCTTTGTATAATCGCAGAGGTCAAGGAACTGACAGCCGTGCTGTTCAGCAAGCGTCTTGTTATAGCGGTCGTTCACCAGCTGGCGGAAATCCCGAAAACACTTCTGCACAAGCTCTTTTTGGGGGGACTGATTGTTCAGACGCTCCAGTTCATCCAGAGCAGTCGTGATTTTACTGCGATTGCCGATGCCGCGGTTCAGTTCATCCCTGATTCTGCAAAAGTACCGCTCCGCGACAGGATTATCGTTCATTCCGCTCTTTGCCTGAACCAGTAAATCGTCCATCGTATCACGGTAGTTGTAGCCCGGGGTGCTCGGAAACGACTGAGCAATGTATTCGTCCAGTCGGTAAGTGCCGGGGTGCCATGTCCCATCGCCGCAGGGACTTCCCCATCTATTTGCGCGATCCTTGATATCAAAAACCTTTCTAAGCTCTCCCGTATACTCTACCCAATTCTCGGCTATGCTGCTCTCTGGTCCCGCATAGTACCGTAGCTGCTTCGTCATGTACTCAATATAGCTTTCCAAGTTTTGCTCATTCTTTTTAGGCTTGTGGACTTCTTCCGTTGTTCCCGCAAGATCGAATTTCCGTGAGCTGAACATATCAATGTATTTTTTCCCTAGCGCCTTGCTCAATGTGTCAGCTACACCGTCTGAATTGAGAATATCTTCTAGAATTTTCCAATTCTGCTTGTTATATTCCGTCAGATACGATTCAGAGTAATCATTACTCAGCTCGAAGACGGCCTTTGCCAGATCGTCATGCTCCACAGAGCTGAATTGGAACTGCTTACAGAACGTTTTAAATGCAACTTGGTCAAGATTGGGAGCCCCATCCCCGCTTCTGCACTTGACGGCGATGGAGAACGGCGGCGTCTTTCCCTCGTTGCTTTCCTGAAAGGAAACCATCAGTTTCTTAAAAGCCTCAAATTCCTCTTTGTCCGCCGCCAGCCAGTGAAAATACAGGCCGTCGAAGAACTGGGCATCCGTGAAGACGAGCTGCCCGGTCAACAGAAGCTCCAGCCGCATGGTGGCTGTGTAGCTCCGGTAGTTCCTGAGCCGGTCGCCGTTAAGTAGCACGGCGCGCTGTTTCGTACTATCATATTTGCCGCTCAGCAGTCCATTCAATGTCTCAGACATGATTGCTCACTCCAATCTCATCCAGTTTAAATACCAGAAATCCGCTGTCTCGGTATTCTTCATCCTCTGTCATTTTCATATTAAACCAGAATTCAAAAAAATCTTTGATCCCACTCACCCCAAGCTTTTGAAACCAGCTGTCATTTTTGATGGCAATGTACTCGATTAGACTGGAGAGGCGGACGGGGATACGTATGTTGTTTGGCGGGGTGTCATGGCACAATTTTTGATCAAATTTTTCGTACTCTGTTTCTATTTGCTTCATAAGGTCCGCTACATTGGTTCCAGTACGGATGATCTTCAGTTGCTCCGCTTTCACTAATAACAATTCTTTTGTCTTATCCTGGTTATCCTCACTGTTATATATAAGATCCTCAGGCAACTCTTTTTCCACACATACCCGAAACTCGTTGTCCATCTTGAACTGAAGCCCTTTCAAAAAGACCGGAGCATAGACTTGTGCCGGTTCAAACAATTCTTCGTCCCACATATTCTTTTGCGGGACATATTGGACGTTGGCGCAAACAATATTGCGGATCTTATTTTTGTTCTCAGTATCAAGGTTATACTTTTCCTGGCCCTCGCATAACTGTTTCCGTAGCGTACCGACTTTTGTACCAATCGCAATGCCGCTGTTGCCCCGTGCATAAATCTTGAAAACGACGTCAGAGAGATCTGGGGAGCTATACCAGCAGGAAATAAACAGCCTCTTCTCAAACTCGTTGTACGCTTCTTGGAGTTTGGTATTGGCAGCCTCCTTGGTACCTTCCTTGAGGACTTTATCCGTCAAATGCTGCTTACTGAAATCCCGGAGCTTCATTTCATCGTAGTCGCTGTATTCGCCGTAGGCTTTCATGTAGAGCAGGCTATCTCGTATCAGCCATGTAAAACGCTCAAATGTCATCTGCTGCCACACAAGATCATCATCATTGGCCATCGGTCGGAGATAGTCCTGCAACTTGCGCCGCATGTTATCATGAAGCAGAGTTGCTGCGGAGATACAACGGGCTTTTCTTTCCATATAGGGTCCCTCCCTCATGTGATTTAGTAACTTTTTCAACAATATGCCATTTTCCAGGCAAGGTAGACATAACCAAATTGGACTCCATGTGTTTTATTTTACTCAATATAGGAGGAATGTCAAGATATTTTTTGATCAAACATACTGTCTAGATTGCAGACGTTCCCTGACCGAATCTAAATGAATATATCAGTCCAGCTAGTACCGCTAATGACAGTTGCCCAAGGAATTCCTTTATATTCACCTTCTCCCTCCTTAATTTTTCTGCCTATCATTCCCGATTATAGGTTTGCCACTACACTTGCTCATACGACAACATATATTTATAGCGCCGTCCTAAGCCTATGCTCTTGGCGGTGCTATAAAAATTTGTATTTTTGAAATTTCTGCTTGACTTTTCTTAGCTGGTCTAGTTTACCAGTTTACTTGTTTAGCGGAAAAGTTCAGGCAGAAGAACATTGACACCGTCTCTCAACATATTCACTAAACAGAAATTGCGAGTCCCATCACAAAACATGACATGGACTTAACATC
>CAMWSZ010000225.1 GCA_947177005.1 uncultured Clostridia bacterium
ACCCCATCATATTGTCTGTCAGGGAAACAGATTTGCCGTCTTTGGTCAGCGTCCAGGTGACATCTTTCCCCTGCAAGTCGCTGGTCAGCAGATCAACGGGGGTGCTGCTGTCCGTCCATGCAGCGGCCGGCAGAGTGAAACTTACTCCCGCCACGGGATAGACCATCGCAGAAGCGGCGGGGGCGGTGAACACACGCCCGGTAGCGTCTGTAACACTGGCGGTAATATCATAGCTCCCAGCTTGGGCAATCCGAATGTTGCCGCCATCATCGGCCAGGATTCCGGTATAGTTTACAGCCGAAGAGGGATCATTGGAGACAGTGACCTTCCAAACTGCGGAAAGACTGGTATCTTTGCTCAGGTTTACCCTGATCGGATTGTCCGCATGGGTGGCGGTGTCCGCCGTCAGCTCCAGCGTGAGAACGGGATAGACCTCAATCGTCTGCTGATAGGTGTACTCCCGGCCCAAATCATCTGTTACACTGGCGGTCAGGACATTGGTGCCGGTCTGCGTAAAGATCACGCTGCCGCCGTTATTGTCCAGACTGCCCTTGATACCGCTGATAAGACTGACAGGCCGTCCATCTACCGTCAAGGTCCAGTCGATCTCGCTGTCCCCCAAATGTTCGCTGGTCATTTTGACCTTGACCAGTTCATCCGTATGGGAAAAGGCCGGAAGCTGGAAAGACAGACGCAGGGTATTCCATACCTCAATCGTTCCGCTGACAGTGAAGGTCCGGCCCAGTTCGTCCGTTACGCTGGCAGTCAGGACGTAGTTCCCCGATTCCGGGAAATTGATCTCGCCGCCGTCGTTGCCCAGGTTGTTGTCAATGGGAGTCCGGGTTCTCTGGCTGGACTGAACAGACCAGATAACCTCTTTGCCCTCCAGGTCATTGCCGGTCAGATGAATAGCAGCAGGTTTGTCGGCGTGGGTGTTCTCGGGAATATCCAATGTCAGATTGATAACCGGATATACCTTGATGGACATGGTTTCTGTAAATTCTTGTCCCAGTTCATCCACAGCTACCGCCGTGAGAACATAGTCGCCCGATTTCTCAAAGGAGAGCGTTCCGCCGTTATTCTCCAGCGTGACGGGAATATCCTCATCATTGCAGGTCATAGACCAGCGGACGGAGGCAGGGGTGCCGTTTTCCAGTGACAAATGGATCTCGGCTGTCTCGTCCTCGTGCAGTTTTTCCTTGTCAGAGGTCAGCGCAGCAGACAGTTTCTCAATTACATGGATGGAAACCGGATCTGACGTAAATTCGCGCCCGGAAATATCCTTTGCCGTCGCGGTAAGCACGTAATCCCCAGCGCCCTGAAAGGAAAACTGTCCGCCATTATCCTCCAAAGAAACATCTGCCTCTTTGCCGTCACGGGTCAAGGTCCAGCGAATGGAGGAAGGATTCCCGTTTTCTGCAAACAGGCTGATTTCTGCCGTTTCGTCCTCATGCACGCTGTTCGTATCGGAGGTCAGCGTGAGGTCGATCACGGGCAGAACCGTAATATTCTGATAGGTGGTATACTCTTTTCCGGCAGCATCCGTAATGGAGGCCGTCAGAGTATAATCGCCCGGTTCACGCAATGCCAAAATGCCGCCGTCATTGCCGAAGCCCTCCGGTACAGGATACTCCATCCCGCCACAGAGCAGCTCCCAGGTCACATCCCCGTCACGTTCATTTTCCAGCAGCAGCTCCACGTCTACAGTTTTGTCGGTGTGGGTATACTTCGGCAGGGAAAAGGCAATCCCCACTACCGGCAGCACTTCCACTGTCCGTTCACAGACGCTGGTGCCGCCCTCGTTCTGCGCGGTGGCAGTCAAGACATACGTACCTTCCTGGGTGAAGCGGAGTTTTCCGCCCTCGTTTGTGAGGCCGTCTACCGGCTTGCCCAGGCCGTCTTTTGTCAGCGACCAGGTGACGGAATCCACATTAGCGAGAGTGGTGCTGATCTCTTCGGTATCCCCCACATACAACTGCTCAGGAAGGTCAAAAGCCACAGTAGGAGCCGGTACTTCAATCACCATTGTCTGTTCGTTGAATGTGACCTTGTTGTTCTCGTTCATGAAGCCGGGATAAACGATAGAACAGCTCTGTTCGGACAGCGCCGAAGCCGATCCATCAAAGATCACGTTTACAGGGCCGTCATTCCGGGGCGTCACAACCTCGGCTACCGTGGAATTGCCGTTGATGTGGATTTCAGATCCGCCCCACACAATCAGCCGTCCCTTGACGGTGACATTGTTCAGGTTCAACTGCCGGTCACGCAGGCCGTTGGCAATAATCAGGTCGTCAAACTCGGCGTCATGGATATCCACATCTCCACGCACCAGGACCATATCCTGATAAACGCCGGTCAGTTCGCCGGATTCGTGGACGCTCTGAAACATATTGCTCATGATCTGCGCCATTTCCGCACGGGTAATCTGCTCCTTTGGCTTTAACTGGCCGTCCGAATACCCGTTGACATACTGCCGCTCCACCATACCGGATACGGCATCATAAGCCCAGGACGATACGCTGCCCCGGTCGGAAAACTGGCTCAAGGCTCCGTCCGTACCGGCGGGCAGGCAGATGATTCTGGCCAGGACAGTCATAGCCTGTTCACGGGTAATGCTGTCGTTCGGTCCCATCAGGCTTTGGGAATACCCGCCGAAAGACCCCATGTTCACCGCCTGAGCGATGTAGCTGTAGTACCAGCTTTCTGGATTTGTGTCAGTATACTGAGAAATTTCAGCGCATTTGTAGGTCCCGTACAGACGGCTGGTCATTGCCGCCATCTGCGCACGGGTCAGGGGAGCGTTGGGGGCCAGATTTTCTTCCGTCACGCCTTCCAGCACACCATAGTCCACCGCCCATTCCAAGGCGTCATAACCCCAGTGGCCGGAGATGTCGGTGTAGTTCGACATATCCGCCGCAAACGCGGATACTGTCAGCGTAAAGGACATCGCTGCCGCCAGCAACCCACTCAGCGCCCGTTGTGCTATGGGATAATGCTTATAGCTCATTTTTGCTCCTTTCTTTCAGAAAATTGGTTGCTGTGTGCTTGTTTCCGACAGCTAGGGCGGCACTAAAAGATAACACGGCAAGTGTTTGGGTATCAGGTTTTATCGCCTCCCCTCGCAGCGTATTTTTTCTGAAACTCGAACTGCTGGGCGGGGGTAAGGGAAGCAAAGCCATCCTCACCAAGTCCGCACAGCAGGAATTTCCCAGCAATACAGCCGCCATGTTCCGCGTTCTCACGGCAGACCATCACGATCCGCTGGGGCAGGCAGCAGCCCACATCTACCGGCGCGCCGATCATCTTCTCAAATGCGTCCAGCTCGTTTTCCACTTTCGTCTGGCAAGGGGCCTGTCCAGGCTCAACCACCAGTACGTCGATCTGTTTTCCCATTCACATTCCTCCATTTCTCAGCAGCTTTCCGCCATGTCGTGCATATCGTAGCTGACCCTGGAGGCGTAATACTGACTCATGGTGTTGGGTGCATTGTACAGCGCGGCCAGCGTATAGGCCCGGATGTTTTTGATCCGCGTGGTTGTGTTGTTCATGCACTCCAACACATAGCCGATGTGATCTCGGTTAAGTTTCAGGAACTGGCTTTTGACGATACCAGCGGCCCGGTTCTCTCCGGAGATGTGGATGTACTCTTTCCGTGAGCAACAGACCTCCGCCATCATCTCCACATACCCCTCCAGCGTTTCCACGTCGTAGGGATGATTTTCTGCCAGCCGGTCAAATTCGATATTTTCTTTTATCAGTTCCCGGTATTCTTCCATCTCATCCGTCCTCATCCCCTGCCTGGATTTGCCGGTGGGCGCATAAACAGGCGGCGTGGGGGCGGATAGATAGGGGGATAGGTCAGTATCACTTAACTCAGTATTTTTCTTATCAGTCTTATTAGCGTTTATTTTTCGGAAGTCAAGACTGCTGTTTTGGGGAAGTCCAAGCTTCCTCTTTTCAGAAGTCTGCGTCTCCACGGGCGCAAAAATAGATGCTCCAGACTTCCCATTATCGGAAGTCTGCGCTTTTGCAGGAACAGAAAGCAACAGGGCAGATCTTTCGCCGTCAGAAGTCTGAGTATTCACGGACGCAGAAACCGGCAGTTCAGACTTCCCAAAATCGGAAGTCTGCATTTTATCAGACACGGGATGTGACGGCTCAACATTATTTTCGTCAACAGGAGTTTGAGCGTCCATGGATGTAGAAGCCAACGGTTTAGACTTCCCAAAACCGGAAGTCTGAAAATCCTCTGGCTCAGGTTCCGGCTCTGCATCCGCCGGGTTGTCCTGTGAGGGCAGAATGAAATTCTTGACATAGATTCTGGCGGGTTTGCCCTGCCCCTGCCGTCTGCGCTCAATCAGGCCGCTCTGCTCCAGGTCCGCAAACAGCTTCACCGCCTTGGTGTGGCCGCAGTCCATCATCTGCATCGTATCTTCTAAGGTGAAATAAATGTATACACGCCCGCTGTTGTCCGTCCAGCCGTTTCGGATGGACAGCCCCATACGGTCCAGAAGAAGGCCGTAGAGTACTTTCGCCTCAATCGTTACACCCTTATAGCGGGGGTCTGTCAGCAGCGTTTTGGGAATACGGTAGAAGCTGTATTGATCGGCTTCATTTCCGTAGTAGTAATTCAAATCCAGCGCCATTGTCTTTTCCTCCTATTTTTATATTGATAAACATGATTGCAAAAGGCCGTCCAGCAGCCGGTTTTGCATCCATTACCGGACGGCTAATGGTGATAGGGATGCTTGATATCCACGCTATAGATTTTTGTGATATGGACGTTATGTCTCTGCTGATAGTCTAAAACTCTCTGGCTAAAGTTCTTCCGCGCTTCCTTTGGATTGCCGTGATAACTGCCGTGACAGCAGCGGCCTTCCCGGGTCAACTGCATCGTCAAATAGAAATCATGCGACCGGGCATCTTTGCTCTGGACAAAACCGCAGCCGTCAGAAAACTGGACAATTCGCCGGACAATACAAGATTGATTCGTTTTACATCGCCTCTTTCAAAATATAAAGTTCACCTGGTTCAATGCTGTGTATCCTGATTGCTCTGCCTGTTTCTGTCCATCAGAAACTTAGGCGGCGGACCACTGAGCGTCATAATCCACGCGATCTCCAGGTAACACCGGAACGCTGTTTTGGACATTCCATAGGTGTCTGCCACCTTCTGTACAGCCTCAAGGAAAACACGTTCCCGCGCCGTTTCATACTCCTCATAGGCGGCAACCAATTCGCACACCGCCCTTTTGAGATGTTTCTTCCTGATCCTCTTATTCATTACTATCTCCTCCGTTTCAGTATGAGGAATGGGAATTATCTGCGCTGTTATTCCGTAGAAATGAAAAAATCCCGCCTGTAACTGATTTTAGTCACAGTTGCAGGTAGGATTTTTCGGTTATGCGCGGTCTTTTAAGATACGATAGATGGATTGGGACCGGATATATACTAGCCATTCCTCGCGGTTCAAGCTGGTAATATCCAAGAAACCCATTTTGACATCTCCTTTCTATTCCTGTATATTTTGTTGTGTTCTCCAGGTTTCCAGCAGAGAAAAAATCACGTCCTCTATCTGCTGGGTTGTGTAGGAC
>CAMWSZ010000226.1 GCA_947177005.1 uncultured Clostridia bacterium
GCCGGTACGCAGCACATAGGCGCGGCTGTCCCCTACGTTGCTCAGCAGGGCCTGCCGGTCCCACGCGACGGCCGACACCAGGGTTGTTCCCATACCCAGCAGCCCGTCGGAGCAGGCGCGCCGGTAAATCGCGGAATTCGCCTTTGCCACGGCGGCCTCTGCCACCTCACGAATCTCCCGGGCGGACATATTCCGCCGCAGGTTTTTCTTACAGGCTGAGAGGAACGTTTCCACGGCCATCTGGCTGGCCAGCTTTCCGCCCCCGGGGCCGCCCATGCCGTCGCAGACGACGCAGACGGTAAAACCGTTTTCAGGATCGGTATGGATTGCATAGGAGTCCTGATTTTCCCGCCGTACCAGACCGATATCCGTCATCCCCCATACGTTCATCATAATTGAAATCCTTTCTTTCCGTTTTCCATAGCTTTCCGGCGCAGCTGGCCGCAGCTTGCGTCGATATCCCCGCCCAGACTGCGCCGCACGGTGGCCGTAACCCCCTGCCGTTCCAGACGTTTCTGGAAGGCGGACACCCGGCGGCTGGGCTTCAAAGCGCTCTCCGCCACGTTGTTGAGTGGGATCAGGTTTACATGTCCGGGCATCCCCCGCAGCTTCTGCACAATCAGATCCGCCTGACTATCACTGTCGTTGACGCCGTCGATCATGGCGTACTCGAAGCTGATGCGGCGGCCGGTTTTCTGAAAATAGCCGTGGCAGGCGGCGAACAGCGCCTCCACATCGTAAGCGCGGTTCACCGGCATGAGCCTGCTTCTGGTTTCATTGTCCGGCGCGTGGAGGGAGACGGATAAGGTCAGCTGCAATTCCGACTCTGCCAGCCGCCGGATTCCGGGCACGACGCCGCAGGTGGACAGGCTGATATGCCGCATTCCGATATTGAGACCCTGGGGATGATTGACCAGCTCCAGAAAACGCAGCACATTGTCCAGATTATCCATGGGTTCTCCGATTCCCATAAGAACGATATTGGAGACTGGCAGTCCACTGTCGAGCTGGGAAAAGATCACCTGATCCAGCAATTCCGACGGACGCAGATCCCGCACCTTCCCGCCAATGGTGGAGGCGCAGAAGGCGCAGCCCATCCGGCAGCCTACCTGACTGGAGATGCAGACTGTATTGCCGTGGCGGTACTGCATCAAAACCGTTTCGATACAGTTTCCGTCCCTCAGCTCCCACAGGTATTTGACCGTACCGTCCGATTTGGAAACCTGCTTCCGGACGGCCCGGGGTACACCTATGTAGTACAATTCCGCCAGACGTTCCCGCAGGGGTTTTGAGATATTGGACATCTCCTCAAAGGAGCGGACGCCGCGGTGGAGCCAGGAAAAAATCTGTTTGCCCCGAAAAGCCGGTTCTCCCATTTGCCGCAGCTCCTCCGTCAGCTCCTCCAGGGTAATTGATTTGATATCTTCGCTCATAGCTTCCTAATTTTACAGAAATAGAAACCGTCCGTTTGATGCCGCTGGGGCCATAAAGTCAGGCTTCCGTCGTTTTCCCCCGGCAGTTCGGGCAGCGGAAACGGTTCCTTGACAAACTCGGGATGCCTGTCTAAAAAATCCTCCGTCACACCGCCGTTTTCCTCCGGCAGAACTGTACAGGTGGCGTATAGGAGCGTACCGCCCTTACAGACGTAGTTGGATGCGTTTTCTAATATCGCCCTCTGAACGGACGGCAGACCTGCAAGCTGTTTTGGGTCCTTATACCGGATATCCGGTTTTTTACGGATAATGCCCAATCCGGAGCACGGCACGTCGCACAGTACCAGATCAAAAGAGTTTTTCCATTCATCTTTCTCTTCCCTGCCGTCCGCCAGTACCGTTTGGATAGAATCAAGGCCCAAACGCCGGGCGCCTTTTTCAATCAGCGCCAGCTTGTGGGGATGGATATCGCAGGCAACGACCTCTCCCCGATTCATCATATCCATTGCGGCGGCAAAGGATTTTCCGCCGGGCGCGGCGCACACATCCAGCACGCGCATTCCGGGCCGCAGCCGGGCGGCCAATACTGCGGCTTTTGCGGCGGCGTCCTGTACCTGGAAAAAGCCATTCTGAAAGGCGGGCAAAGCCTCCAGATCGCCTCCGCCGCTGAGCTCCCAGCACTCCGGCATCCACGGATGTGGTGTTAATACCGCCCCGGACGCGGCAAGGTTCCCGGTTAATTCCTCCGGTGAGCATTTCAGGGAATTGAGCTGAATGGTTGTCGGAACACTTTCGTTATCTAAACGCAAAAATTCCTCCGTCTCCCCGCGGCCCAGCAGCTTGAGCAGACGTTCTGTCAGCCATAGCGGGTGGCTGTAGCGCAGGGAAAGATACGCAAGGTCATTTTCCGCCGGGATTTCCGGCAGATGTTCCCGGCACAGCTTCCGCAGCACGGCATTGACAAACCCTGCCGCCCGCTGCCGCTTGCCGTTTTTCACCATTTTGACCGCTTCATTCACAGCGGCGCTGTCCGGCACCCGGTCCATAAACAGAAGCTGGTAAGCGCCAAGCCGCAGAACGTCCCTGATAAACGGCTCCAGCTTTACAAAGGGCTGACTGCAAAAGTAATCCAGATAGAAGTCCAGCAGCGCCCGGTTTTGCAGGACTCCATATGTCAGACGTGCCGCCAGAGCGGCTTCCCGGCGGTCAAGGCCGCGGCTGGCCGCTTTCAGACTGGCGTCGGACCATGCGTCCAGTCTCCGGCAGGCGGTCAGGGCGGTCAGGGCCGCTTCTCTTCCGCCGCCCATTACCGGCGGCGGTCGCTGCGTCCCGCGAAAATCAGCAGGTAACGCAGCAGCTGTACGGCGGACGACAGCAGCGCGGCAACATAAGTCAGCGCGGCGGCGGTCAGGACCTTTCCGGCGCCTTTCCGTTCGTCATCATCCAGAAGGTACGCGCTGTTGATGGTGCTCAGCGCCCGGGCAGACGCATTAAATTCCACTGGCAGCGTCACCAGCTGGAACAGGGTGGTCAGACTGAACAGTACGATACCGGCCGCAAAAAGCGGCTGAGAATACAGGGCCAATCCTAACAGTAACGCAATAAACGCAAATTTAGAGCCGAATTGTGTCGCCGGGATAATAAACGACCGGATACGGATGGGACCATAGCCCACAGCGTACTGCACGGCGTGACCGGCCTCGTGGGCCGCTACGCCTACCGCCGCTACCGTACCGGCGTTGTAAACCGGCTCGGACAGATAAATCGTGTTGTCTCTCGGGTCAAAGTGATCGGTCAAACTGCCCCGGCAGGGACGTATCTGCACATCATGGACGCCGTTGGCCCGCAGGACCTCATAGGCGGCCTGCGAACCGGTAATACGGCGGCGGTTCGGCTGAGAGCTGTAGCGTCTGAAGGTAGAACTCACCTTGAATTGTGCGTAAAGAGACAGGATCAAAACGGGAATCATCAGAATCCAATAGATTGCGTCGTAGTAAAAAGGCGATCTGTACACATTGCATCCTCCTTTTACAGCTTGAGCGGGTGTCCCCGCAGATAGTCGGCGGCGGCCATACGTTTGCCGCCGGCGGCCTGCAATTCGGTAATAAAGAGGCTGTTTCCGTCACCGCAGGCAATTTCAATGCCGTCCTTCCCAGCGGAAAGGACCGTGCCGGGTTCAGCTTTGACCGGATTGCCCATACAGGCACGGAACACCTTCCACCGCACGCCTGCCGCCTCCGTCACAGCGCAGGGCCACGGAATCAAACCGCGCACCTGGTTAATCAGCTGCTGTGCCGGACGGGTCCAGTCCATTGGCGACATCCCGCGGCTGAGCAGCGAGGCGTACTGATACTGGGGCCCGTATACCTGGGGGGTACGGCTTGCGGTGCCGTCCCGCAGGCGGGACAGGGCTTCACTGGCGGCTTCTCCCCCTAAAACGGCAAGCCGGTCATAGAGCTGTCCGGCATCCTCCTCTGGATCGATAGGCGTTGTTTTTGTCAGCAGAATATCTCCGGCGTCCAGCTCCGCAGCCATGTATTGAATCGTAACGCCGGTTTCGGCGTCCCCGTTGAGCACGGCCCAGTTGATAGGGGCCGCGCCGCGGTACTGCGGCAGAATGGACGAGTGGACATTGATAATGGCGGTGCGCGGGATATCCAGCAGCGTCTGCGGCAGGAGTTTTCCGTAAGCGGCTACCACGATCACATCCGGCTCCAGACCTCGGAGCTGCTCCAGAACAGCCGCATCACGGCAGGATTCCGGCTGATATACGGTCAGCTTCTGAGACAGTGCATACTCCTTGACCGGCGTTGCCTGTAATTTCATTCCGCGGTTTTTGGGCTTATCCGGCTGGGTATAGACCGCAGCAATATCCCACCCGTCCTCGACCAGACGCCGGAGCACGGCGACGGCAAACGCCGGAGTCCCCATAAACACAATCCGCATGATTACTGATCCTCTTTCCCGGCAAAATACTCATCCACTTCTTCCTCCGTCATAAAACGGTCAATATGTTCGATATAGAGGTGTCCGTCCAGATGCTCCAGCTCATGACAGAGGCATCTGGCCAACAGCTCTTCTCCCTCCACCTCGAACCAGTTTCCGTTTCGGTCCTGGGCGCGGACCTTGGCGTAATTCGGTCTGGTGACCATTCCCCACCTTCCGGGGATGCTGAGGCAGCCCTCCGGACCGGTCTGTGTACCGGACTGCTCTACGATTTCCGGATTGACCAATTCGATCATACCGCCCTCGCCGTCCGCCACAACCACCACCCGGCGCAAAATACCGACCTGCGGCGCAGCAAGTCCCGCGCCCTCGGCCTTTTCCAGCGTATCCTTCATATCATCCAGCAGAATATGCAGCCGTTTATTAAAATCCGTGATCTGGCGGCACTTTTTCCCCAGCCGGTCATCCCCCTGGACAACGATTTTTCTGATTCCCATATCTTTATTGTACCCTCCTTACAGCGGGATTAAACGCTAATCCTCCGCGTTGCAGTCCACAAAGAGATTCATCCCGCGGTTTTCCTTTTTTTGATGAAACGCCTTAATATAATAAGCCAGCAGTTCCCGTGCGGCCGGATCGTTGCGTCCGACCCAGAACACGCGGTAACGATACCGGTTATTCACCTTTACCACCGGCGCGGGAGCCGGACCGAGAATCTCAACAGCCGGATACTGGGTTCCGGCGCGCAGTCCGTCCCGCAGCCCGGCGGCCGCCCGCAGCACACGTTCCTCCTCCGGTCCTGAGACCGTCAGCGTAAAAATATCGGCATAGGGCGGATACCGGTGTGCGCGGCGAATCCGGATCTCCGCGGCGTAAAATGTGTTATAATTCTGGTTGGCGGCGCTGGTGATAACTTCATTGTCGGGGGTAAAGGTCTGGATGACGGCTCTACCGTCTTTGCTGCCCCGTCCCGCACGGCCTACCACCTGCGTCAGCAGGCTGAAGGTACGTTCCGCGGCGTGGTAGTTGTCCACGTACAGGCCCAGATCCGCGGCCAGAACTCCAACCAGCGTTACATTTTCAAAATCCAGCCCCTTTGCCACCATTTGCGTCCCCAACAGAATGGGGATGTTTTTGTGTTCAAATTTTCGCAGCAGAACTTCATGGTTTCCGGACACCGTGTCCGCGTCCATACGCAGGCCCTCGGTC
>CAMWSZ010000227.1 GCA_947177005.1 uncultured Clostridia bacterium
GGTTCTGGCAGCGGCAGTGGGAATGAGTCTCTCCATCAGCGGTGTTGTGATGCAGGCCATCGTAAAAAACCCTTTGGCAGACCCATATATCCTTGGCATCTCCTCCGGCGCATCTTTGGGCGCAACGGTTGCGGTAATGCTGGGAGTTGGTGTCACGCTGGGCTCCAACTATGTGGGTATTCTGGCGTTTATCGGGGCGTTCGGCGTATCAATGGGTGTCGTTGCCCTGGCCAATGTGGGCGGACGGGCCAACTCGGTCAAGCTTCTGCTGGCGGGTTGTGCGCTGTCGGCGGTGTGCGGGGCTTTCTCCAGCTTTATCATCTATGTGGCCCATGACGATCACTCTACAGCCAAGATCGTCAACTGGACGATGGGCAGCATGGCTGCCGCTGACTGGGAAAACAATGCGGCTATTCTGACTGTAGGACTGGCAGGAACGCTGTTTTTTCTCACCCAACACCGTACCCTCAATCTGATGCTTCTGGGGGACGAGAGCGCGATTACTCTTGGAACGGACCTGCACCGCTGGCGGATTGGATACCTTATTGTGTCCTCTCTGATGGTGGGCTTTGCGGTATACAACGCAGGGGTAATCGGCTTTGTGGGACTGGTGGTCCCTCATGGGGCGCGCATCCTATTTGGAACCGACCACAAAAAGCTCATCCCCATTTCTGCTCTGGCAGGAGCGATTTTTCTGGTGTGGGCGGATGTACTGTGCCGCACGATCCTTCCCGGCAACGAGATGCCCATTGGCATCCTCACCTCGATTTTGGGTGCGCCGGTATTCATCTACCTGATGGCCCGGAAAAAATATGGCTTTGGAGGCGGCAGATGATGAAAATCGAAGCCAAGTCTGTCGAGATGCTTCTCAACGGCAATCACATTCTCAAGGGTGCAGAGCTGGAGATCGGGGACCAGGAATTTGTAGGAATCATCGGTCCCAACGGCAGCGGAAAGTCTACACTGCTCAAGTGCATCTACCGGGTGCTGAAGCCCACGGGCGGCGCGGTGTATTTGGATGGCAAGCCCCTGGACAGCTGGGCCTATCGGGACTCCGCCCGCCGGCTCGCGGTGGTGGCCCAGCACAACTACTACAATTTTGATTTTTCCGTCCGGGATGTGGTCCTCATGGGACGTGCGCCGCACAAACGTGCCCTGGACCGGGATACTGCGGAAGATTATCAAATTGTTGCGGAGTCCTTGGATACGGTAGGGATGGCAGATTTCGCGGACCGGATATTCTCCACACTCTCCGGCGGGGAGCAGCAGCGGGTGATTTTGGCCCGCGCCCTGGCCCAACGGACACCCTGCCTAATCCTGGACGAGCCTACCAACCATCTGGATATCAAGTACCAGCTTCAACTGATGGACCTGGTGCGGAGCCTGGACCGGACGGTGATCGCCGCTGTCCACGATCTGAACATCGCCGCCATGTACTGCGACCGGCTCTGCGCTGTGAAGAACGGCAGAATCGTGGGACAGGGTACGCCAAAGAAACTGCTGACGCCGGATTTTATCCGAGAGGTCTATGAGGTGAACGCCAAAGTCATGACGGACGAGGACGGCGCATTACACATCCTTTTCCATCCCGGCAAGTTGGGAAAGGAGAACCCTGTATGAAGAAAATTGCTATCCTGACCTGTCTGGATGCCTGTCTGGTCTGTACAGGGGCATCCTGTCTGAACGCATGGAACAACAAATCGAAGCGCTTTGCCGCTTATGCCGGGGAGAATGTTTCCCTGGAAGCCTTTTTTCACTGCAACGGCTGTGGTAATGATCCGGAGATGGATAAGGGAATGATTGAGAAGCTGGACCGGCTGCAAAACATTGGCGTGGAAACAGTCCACATCGGTGTCTGTGCAGTGAAGCAGGAGACAGGAGTTCTATGTCATGTTATTACCCAAATACGGGATATGCTCCATAGCAGAGGCATTCAAACGATACAAGGGACCCACTGATAGGAGAGTTAGTCTGTGCGGCCTTGTAGTAGTCATTTCATGAAAAAACTGGTACAATAAAACTGATAAAAACAGGAGGTAAATAGAATGTATCGTCTTTGGGACGCCTTGGAGAAGGCGAAAGATCTCCGCTGGATCGAGCTGTCACATCCCCTGGACAACAGCAGTCCCTATTGGAGCGGCATCCCGGAGGGTTCTGTAGAGCTGTCCAAAACCGTCTACGACTGGGGAATGCCACAGCTGGACTGCCTGATCCAGACGTTCAAATTTCCGGGACAATTCGGGACACACATTGACTTTCCAGGACACTTTATAAAAAATGCCCCGCTCTCTGAAGTATATGGCGTGAAGGATATGGTGTTCCCGCTATGTGTGGTTGACCTTACCAAACAGGTGGCGGAGAATCCCTGCTACGTGGTCACAGCAGAGGACATGAAAAACTATGAAGCGCAATATGGACAGATCCCCGATGGCGCATTTGTCGCGCTGTATACGGGCTGGTCTACCCGCTGGCCGGATATGAACGCGCTGTCCGGCACAGCGGAAGATGGCAGCGAGAATTTCCCTGGCTGGTCTCTGGAAGCGCTGCGCTATATTTATGAGGAGCGCAATGCCGCCGCGAACGGACACGAGACGTTGGATACGGATGCCTCCGCAGTTGCTGCAGCCGAGGGGGATTTGGTCTGTGAACGCTATGTGCTGCGGCAGGGAAAGCTCCAGATCGAGCTGCTGCGCAATCTGGACAAGGTGCCTCCGGCGGGAGCAGTCTTGGTTGCAGCCTGTCCCAATATTATGGGGGCGACGGGTCTTCCGGTAAGGGCCTGGGCAATTACGGAATGAGTGAATCGTACACTAACAGCAGCAGAGACTGCCCTGCCTGTGTAGTCTCTGTGGATCAAGTATACACACAGACTTCACAAATGATTGACTAAGAAAGAGAGGTCCTTCGTACTATGAGACGTATCTGTGCCGCACTGCTCCTGTCTGCCTTGCTGCTGTCCGGCTGCGCCGAAGCCCCCGCCACGCCATCCTCTCTCTCCACTCCCAACCCGTCCGCCGTGTCCGACCAGGGTTTGGATACGATATCCTTTACCGACGACCTGGGGCGGGAGCTGGAGCTGGCAAAGCCCAAACGAACCGCTGCCCTGATTGGCAGCTTTGCCGACATCTGGTGCCTTGCCGGGGGCAAGGATACACTGATCGCGGCCGCCGGGGACACCTGGACGAACTTCGACCTGGGGCTGGACGATTCCGTGGCTGACCTGGGCTCGGTGAAGGACCCCAGCCTGGAAGCCCTGCTGGCGGCAGAGCCTGATCTGATTCTGGCCAGCACCAACACCGCCGCTGATGTGGAACTGCTGGAAACCTTCGAGACCGCCGGTATTCCCACCGCCTACTTTGAGGTGGACAATTTTAACGACTACCTGCGAATGCTGGAGGTATGCGCCCAGCTCACGGGATGCCCAGAGAACTACGATACCTTTGGAGTCCAGGTGAAGGATCAGGTGGAGCGCGCCGCTGCCCGGCAAGACGGTTCCGCTCCTAAAATACTGTACATCCGCGCCGCCGCCTCGGTCATTAAGGTGAAGGGCAGTGAGGGCAGCGTACTGGGGGAGATGCTGGCGGATCTGGGCTGCGTCAATGTGGCGGACAGCGACGGTTCCCTGCTGGAAAATCTCAGCATTGAGGGGATCATTGCCGCCGATCCGGACTATATCTTCGTCGTCTACCAAGGCTCGGACAAGGAGGCGGGCAAGGCCGCTCTGGAGGAGTCTCTGTTGACCAACCCGGCCTGGAGCGGTCTGCGGGCGGTGGCAGAAAACCGGTTCTATGTTCTGGACCACACGCTGTACAACGTAAAGCCCAATGCGCGCTGGGGGGAAGCATATGAAAAGCTGGCGGATATCCTCTATCCGGCGGGGTAACAGCCCCCTGCTGGCGATTTTGTGCGGATTGGTCATCCTGTCCGCGCTGCTGAGCATGTGCCTGGGGGCGGTGGCCGTTCCCCCCAGAGACATCCTGCCAGCCTTGCTGGGGGATGGCACGGGTTCTGCCGCCCAGATCGTCCGCTACGCCCGCCTGCCCCGTACCTGCGGCTGCCTGCTGGCGGGGGCGGCGCTGGCGGTGTCCGGCACCCTCATCCAGAGTGTATTGGGTAACCCTTTGGCCGCGCCTAATATCATTGGCGTCAGCTCTGGAGCGGGGCTGGCTGCGGCGCTGTGCGGGGCGCTGGCCCCCTCCGTCTCCTTGGCTCTGCCCACCGCTGCCTTTGCCGGGGCGCTGCTGGGGGTGCTGCTGGTGCTGTTCATCGCGGAAAAGACCGGTGCCTCCAAACTCACCCTGGTGCTGGCTGGTGTGGCGGTGTCCGGTATGTTCAGCGCGGGAATTGACACAGTGGTCACCTTTGTGCCTGACGCGCTGGCCGGTTATTCCGATTTCCGCATCGGTGGGCTGGCAAACCTTTCCATGAGCCGGATTATCCCCGCCTTTTGGGTGATTTTGATCGCTTTTATCCTGGCGTTCTCCCTAGCTGGGGAACTGGACATACTGATACTGGGGACAGACACCGCCCAGAGCCTGGGCCTGCGAGCCAAGCCGCTGCGGCTGATTCTGTTAACCCTGGCCGCCGCTTTGGCAGGGGCCGCTGTCAGTTTTTCCGGGCTGATCGGTTTTGTGGGACTCATTGTGCCCCACATCATGCGCCGTCTCATCGGAGAGGACAGCCGCCCTCTGCTGGCCGGGTGCGCGCTGGGAGGCGCGGTGTGTCTCACCCTGTGCGACCTGCTGGCCCGGCTGCTCTTTGCCCCCTACGAATTGCCAGTGGGCATCGTGCTGAGCTTGGCAGGCGGCCCCTTCTTTATCTGGCTGCTCATCCGGCAGAGGGGAGGACGCGTCCATGATTGAACTGAAGAACCTGTCTGCCGGGTATGGCGGACAGAATGTGGTTCAGGATGTATCCCTTTCTTTCACACCGGGGCGTGTACTGGTCCTGCTGGGGCCCAATGGGTGCGGCAAAAGCACGTTACTGCGCACTGCCCTGGGCCTGAACTCCAAAAGCGGCGGTGAGGTGCTGGTGGACGGGGTCGCGCTGGAGTCCCTCTCTCCTCGGGAGCGGGCACTGAAGGCGGCGTACCTGTCCCAGTCCCGGTCCACTCCTAATATTACTGCCTATAAAATGGTACTCCACGGACGATTCCCCCATCTTTCCTACCCCCGGCACTACCGTAAAGAGGACTATGAGGCGGTGGACAGAGCTTTAGATTGGGCAGACGCCCGGGATGTGGGCCGCCGTCCCATGAAAGAACTGAGCGGGGGCCAGCGGCAGAAGGTCTATCTGGCTATGGCTCTGGCCCAGGAGACCCCCACCGTGCTCATGGATGAGCCCACCACCTTCCTGGACGTAGGCCACCAGCTGGAGGTAATGGCTGTGGCCCGCCGTCTGGCGGATGAAGGACGGGCGGTGGTAATGGTGCTCCACGACTTGCCTCTGGCCCTGCGGGGAGCGGACGACGTGGCATTGCTGTCCGGCGGGCAACTGGCGGTCTGCGGCACAGTGGAGGAGGTCCACGCCTCCGGTAAGATTGACGAGGTGTTTGGTATCGCCCTGCGCCG